>JBPCNM010000159.1:0-2556 GCA_051001255.1 Solirubrobacteraceae bacterium | reverse complement strand
GGGCCGCGACGTGGGCGGCCGGCGCGCGGCGCCGCCGTGCGGCCGGGCGCAGGAGCGTCAGGGCGAGCCCGGCGGCGAGCGGGAGCGCCCACGCGAGGTAGGCGACGTACGGGCCGTAGCCCCCGCGCTCGTCGTACACGACGAACGTGAGCCAGCAGGCGGCCGTCACCGTCACGGACAGCACTGGAAGCTCGCGGCCGCGGCGGGCCTCCCAGGCGGCCAGCGAGACGACGAGCGGCAGGTGGTAGTAGACGAGGTCCCAGGGGTCGAGCATGCAGCGCAGCAGGAAGGCGAGCGCCAGCAGCCCGAGGACGTCGTCGCGGTCGCGCTCCGGCCCGCTGCGCCGCCACCACAGCAGCGCGAGTGCGATCCCGGAGCCGACGATCAGCGGCCGGGTGAGCGGCATGAGCCACTCCGCCCCCATCGTGGTCCCGTGTCCGGCGGCGGTGAACTCGGGCGTTGCCGGCACGCCGAACGGCCAGAAGAGCTGATGCGGATGAAACAGCGCGCCCGTGTTCGTGATCGTGCCGTGCACGGGCCCGCCGAGCTGGGTCTGCAGGGCGAGGAGGACGATCGTTCCCAGCGCGCCGGCGGCGGCGATGCGGGCGCCGCCACGTGGCGCGGCCATCGCCGCGGGCAGGATCGCCAGCACCGCCCACTGCTTGGCGACCACGGCGGCGACGATCAAGACGGACGCCAAGCCGACTCGGGATCCGCGGGCCGCCAGCACCGCGCCCACCGCCGCGCCGGTCGCGAGCAGGTCCTCCGGGTGGCCGTACTCCAGTGCCGCGTACGCCAGCGCCCCTCCCGCGCCGGCGATCAGGAACACCGGCCACGCGCGGTTGCCGGCGGCGCGCACCGGCCCGGCGATCGCCACGCCGACCGCGCAGAGCGCGAGTAAACCGGGCACGGCGGTAAAGCGGAAGACCATCGTCTCGATGCCGCCCAGCGCGCCGGTGAGCAGCGCGGCCGGAGCGCCGACGACGGCGACGAACCCGCTGTAGCCGGGGAGCTTGTCGAGGAAGCCGCCGACGTCGCCCCCGATCAGCGCGTCGTAGGCGGGATAGACCTCGAGGTAGAAGTCGCCCGTCCAGAACACGTCGCGCGAGCCGGCGAGCAACACCACCGTCGCGAACGCCAGAGCGAGCGCCCACGGGAGGGCGTGCGGGCGGCGGGGCAGCGAGCGCATACGCTCGCTATCGGCGGCGCCGCCCCGGCGGTTTAGGCGCGCGACATGTAGGAGCCCGAGCGCGTGTCGACCTTCACCCGGTCCCCGATGTTCACGAACAGCGGGACCGCGACGATGGCGCCGGTCTCCAGCGTCGCCGGCTTGCTGCCGCCGCCCGAGGCCGTGTCCCCGCGCACGCCGGGCTCGGTGTGGGTGACCTCGAGCTCCACTGACGCCGAGAGCTGCAGGTCGGACGGCTGATCGTCGATGAACAGCAGGTCGACCGACTCGTTCGGGCGGATCCACTTCAGCGGCTCCTGCAGCGTGCCCTCGGGGATCGCGAGCTGCTCGAAGGACTGCTCGTCCATGAAGTGCGCGTCGGTCCCGTCGGCGTAGAGGAACTGCATCTTGCGCGCCTCGGTCCGCACGGCCCGGAACTTCTCGCCGGCGCGGAACGTCCGGTCGATCACCGCGCCGTCGGCGGAGCGCCGCAGCTTGGTTCGCACGAAGGCGCCGCCCTTGCCGGGCTTGACGTGCTGGGACTCGAGGATCTTGAAGATGGTGCCTTCGACCTCGATGTGGTTGCCGTTCTTGAACTGGTTCGTCGAGATCATGTGCGCCCGAAAGTGTAGGCGGGAGACCCGCACGAGCGCCGACAGTCGACAGTCGTGCCAGGCGGCGCCGTCGGCCTCCACGACGAGCCGGGCCGCCGACCACGCGACGCTGTCGCAGTTGTGTGCCGAAAGCGCTCTGGCTCAGCCCAGCGCGAACGCGAACGTGAGCAGCAGCGTCGCCACGCCGAGATAGCCGAGCACGAGGCCGGCGATCGCCATCCCGCGGCCACCCTGAGCGCCTCCCGTACGCGCGATCTGCTTCAGCGCCACGTGGCCGAAGACGAGCGCGAGCACCGAGCCGAGCCACCACATCCAGACCACGCCGAGGACGATCGAGGCGATCGCGAAGCCGTTCGTGGAGGCCGCGGTGCGCACGAACGCCGGCCGCGTGGCCGGCGTGGCCGGCGGCGGCGTCACGTCGGTGGTCAGGCGTGCGAGCTCAGAGCACCAGCGCGCCGCGTAGGCGGCCGACAGGCGCTCGTCGAGCTCGGCGGGATCCAGGCGGCCCTCCAGGGCGGCGACCCGCAGCCGCTCCCCGGCGGCGTCACGGTCGGCGTCGGAGGCGCGCAGATCGGGCGGGTCGATCGACATCCGGCCCGCACAGCGTACCGAGAGCGGCGATCGGCACACGGCAAAGCTTGCCGGAAGAGCCGACGGCCCGCGGACGGCAGAGGAACACTCGGATGGAGCGGGACCCTTCCCAAAAACAGATCTGAAACCCCTCTCTGCTCGTTCCCCGAATCCCAACTCTGCGAGCCGTTCCACCAGGCCCCC
>JBPCNM010000158.1:0-8579 GCA_051001255.1 Solirubrobacteraceae bacterium | reverse complement strand
AGCATCAGGTGCTCGCCGCCGCGCGCCCGGAGCACCCGGCCCGCCGCGCGGAAGCCGGCCACGATCACCAGCGCGTGCACCTCCCACAGCCCTGCGGGGAGCGGGGCACCGCCGGCCGCACCCGCGGCGGCGACGCGGGCGCTGACCGACACGACCGCCCGCAGCCGGCCATCCGCGTCGGGCTCCAGGCGTGTCTGCGCGTCGGCCGGCACGCGGTACTCCTCCTGCGTGGCGCGGCGCTTGAGCAGCAGCTGCACCGTGCTGCCCTGGATCGCCGCCGTCGCATCGAGCCGGTCGCGGCCCCACGCCACGCGCTCGCCGTCGCGCTCGAAGCGAAGCGGCTCGAGCTCGGCCTCCAGCCGCAGCTCGAGCCCGCCGATCACGGGGCGGGTCCCGACGGCGCGCGCTCGCGCGCGCAGCGTCGTCTCGACGTCGGCAAGCGCGGCGAGCGCGCCGTAGTCGGCGGCGCGCAGGAGCCGGGAGCGCGCCCGGAGGTTGAACGGGAGGAATTCGTCGACGCTCTCCGGGAAGCGCTCCACCGCCAGCTCGTGCATCGCCTCGTACAGCGCGCGGCGGCGATCGAGGTCGGGGTTGGAGTGGACCTTCTCGACGCGGTTGAGCATCTTGCCGCGATACCAGCGCGCGTACAGGCGGTCGCGGAACGGGCCCGGCTCGGTGTGCGCGTCGACCACGTCGAGCACCTCGCGCATGAACGCGAAGTAGGAGACCGGGTCGAGGTCGCCCCACGACGCGTTCACGTCGCGGTCGCGCAGCACCCAGTGGTAGCACGGGTAGTCGGCGAGCACCGAGATGCGCGGCTGCGCGAAGTACGCGCGCATCACGAACAGGTGATCCTCGAGCCGGCGCCGGCCCTCGGGGAAGCGGAGGTCTTGCGCGTCGAGGAACGCGCGGCGGAACAGCTTGTGCGGCGTCAGCAGCCACACGAGTGCCTCCCACTGCAGGTCGACGCCGGTGCGGTTGCGCCGGAACAGGTTGCGCGGGACCGACTTGCCGTGGCCGACGACCTTGCCGATCACGATGTCGGCCGCGTCGCGGAGGGCCATCGCGTGCATGCGCTCCAGCGCCTCGCGGCCGACCCAGTCGTCGTTGTCGACGAAGTACACGAACTCCCCGCGGGCGAGCCCGATGCCGACGTTGCGTGGCTTGCCGGGCCAGCCCGATTTGGCGATGTGCTCGACGCGGACGTGAGCGTGCTCGGCGGCCAGCGCGTCGAGCCGGGCCGGCGTCGCGTCGGTCGAGCCGTCGTCGACGAAGATGACCTCGTACTCCTCGGGCGGCAGCGACTGGTCCAGCAGCGTCCGGATGCAGTCGTCGACGTCGCGTCCCGGGTTGTAGACCGGGACGACGACCGAGACCTTCGGCGGCCTCACCGGCTCAGGTCGCCGGCTGCACGGCGGGCGCGGGTGCCGGCGCGTAGCCCCACGCGACGCACAGCTCGTGCAGCGACGGGTGGATCTCCTCGAGCGGCGGCGGCGGCTCCGGGGGCTGCACCGCGCCCGACTTGATCTTCTCCTTCCAGTCGCCCAGTCCGGGCTTGAGGCGGCCGTGGTCGAAGCGGCCGTACTCGAGCATCGAGGACTCCCACGGCACGCCGAGGAACGTGCAGATCCGCCGGGTCGCGCCGCGCGGGTCCTCGGCCAGCTCCTCGTAGCGCACGGTGATGCCGGGCCGGGCCGCCCGCGCCTCCTCGATCGCGTTGCCGTAGCGCAGCACCATCCGCGCGTTGCGGTCGGAGCTGTCCTGGGGGCGGGTCTGCTGGCGCGAGCGGGCGATCGCGCCCGGATGGCGGAGCAGGTAGATGAAGCGCGCGTCGGACCAGCAGCGCGCGATCAGCTCGGAGACGAAGACGTCGTTCGGCGTCTTGTTGACGAGGATCTCCTTGCCGGAGGAGGCCAGCTCGCGCTGCAGCAGGCGATCCCAGAGCAGGAAGCGCATGTGCTCGTCGTCGAGCCCGATCTCGCCGAGCGCCTTGGCCGCGTAGTCGGTCTTGACCTTCACGGTGAGGTCGCGCAGGTGCAGCTCCTGGGGAGCGTGGATCCGCGAGTGGCTGTCCAGGAGCACGCGCAGGAGCGTGGAGCCCGAGCGCACGCTGCACATCACGAACACGGGCGCGTGCAGCAGGCGGTCGCCGGGCTGGCCGCCCGGCGCGCGCCGGCGGCGGCGGGCGGCCACGCTCGCGGCCGACTGCCGGAGCTCGTAGCCCGTGGTCCGCACGAGCCCGCGGTTGATCGCACCCTTCCACTGCACGCGCGAAAGTCTAGGAGGCCGCGTCAACGACCCATGCGGCGCAGCCCCACCAGCGCGAGCCCGCCCAGCGCCGCGAACATCCCGACCAGCGCGAGCAGCCCGGGCAGGGTGTGCCCGACGCTCGGCTCCAGCCCGCTCACCGTGGCCTGGCGCGCGAGCTCGAGCACGTACGTGACCGGATTGAGGTGCGCGACGCCCGCGAGCCAGCCCCGCAGCAGCACCTCGGGCGTGTAGGCGGTCGAGAGGAACACGGCGAGGAACACGCCCTGCTGCATCAGCGGGCCGGCCTGCTGGGTCCGGAACGTGAGCGCCATGAAGACGCCCCACAGCCCGGCGATCGCGCAGAAGCCGACGCACGCGACGTAGAGCGCGATCAGCCCGAGGATCCCGCCCGGCAGCTCGGCGCCGACCGCCAGCCCGACGAGCAGCACGACGGTCGCCGGCACGAGCGAGCGCGTGATCCCGCCGAGGATCGGTCCGACGAGCAGCAGCGGGCGGGGGACGGGCGCCACCAGCAGCCGGTCGAACCAGCCCTGCTCGATGTCGCGCGCGAGGTTCGACCCCGTGGCCGCGCCCGCGAAGCCCGCGCCCTGCAGGCAGGAGAGCGGCACGATCCACGACAGGTAGGAGTCGGTCGGGAAGCCGTCGAGCCCGGTGAGGCGCCCGAACTGCCCGCTCATGCCGAGCAGGAAGACGACGGGCGCGATCGTCGCGGGAAGCAGCGCCCCGCGCACGCGCAGGACCTCGTTGAGCGAGCGGCGCCAGAGCGCGAGTGCGACCGGCAGCGAAGGCGGGGCGGCGGGCGTGCTCATGCGGTGCGCAGGCGCTCCTTCAGCGCGAACGTGGCAAGCGCGGTGGTCACGACCGCGAGCCCGACGGCTGCCGCGAGGCCGGCCCACGGATCCCCGAGCCGGCCGTCGCCGGTCAGCTGCCCGCGCACCGCCTCCACCACGAAGGTCAGCGGGTTGTAGGCCGCCGCGTCGCGCAGGGCGGGCGCGAGCAGCTCGCGCGGGAAGAACGCGGGCGCGGTGAACAGCAGCACGAACACGAACGGGAAGATGCTCTGCAGCAGCGACAGCGAGCCCGTGCGCAGCGCGATCGCACTTGCGATCCCGCCGATGCCCAGCGCGGTGATCGCCGCCAGCACGACCGCCACGACGATCGCGCTCACCCCGCCGGGGTAGCGCGCGCCGAACGCGAACGCGACGACGAGGAAGAACCCCGACTGCAGGACGGACAGGCCGAGCGTGCCCGCCAGCCGCCCGATCACCAGGCTCGTCCGGCGCACCGGCGCCGCCAGCAGCCGGTCGAAGAAGCCGAACTCGATGTCGGCCGCGAACGCCGTCCCGGTCGTGAGCCCGGCCAGCAGCGCGCCCTGGATGATCGTGCCCGGGACGATGAACGCGAGGTAAGAGCCGACGTCGGGGAACTCGCGCAGGTCCTGTGCCGCGCTCGTCCCGCTCGCGATCACCGCGAGCAGCATCAGCGGCAGCACGAACGTCGGCATCAGCAGCTGCGCGCGGCGGAACTGCACGCTCAGCGCACGGCGGCCGAGCGCGACCACGACACGCCCTTCGCGGACGGCGCCTCCCGCCGTCACGCCGCCTCCTCCTGCGGCGTGCCGGCGCCCTCCAGATGCGAGCCGGTGACGGCCGCGAACACGTCGTCGAGCGTGGGGGACTCCACCTCGATGGACTCGACCACGACGCCGTGCTCGTCGAGTGCGCGGATCGCCGGCGCGATCGCCCCCTTGCCGGCCGCCGTGCGCAGCACGACCCGCGTCGGCGCCGCAGGGTCGCCCGGCTCCAGCGTTCCGAGGCCCGAGAGCGCCGCCCGCGCGCGCTCGGCGCTGCCGGCCTCCGCCAGCTCGACGTGCAGCGTCGGGTCCCCCACGCGCGCCTTCAGCGCGTCCGGCGTGCCCTCGGCGACGAGCCGGCCGGCGGCGATGATCCCGACGCGGTCGGCGAGCTGCTCGGCCTCCTCGAGGTACTGGGTGGTGAGGAACACCGTCGTGCCCCCGTCGTTGAGGGCGCGCACCTCGCGCCATAGCGCGCCGCGGCTCGTGGGGTCCAGCCCGGTCGTCGGCTCGTCGAGGAACAGCACCTGCGGCCTGTGCACCAGGGCGAGCGCGAGGTCCAGCCGGCGCCGCATCCCGCCGGAGTAGCCGCTCACGCGCCGGTCGGCGGCCTGCGTGAGCCCGACGCGCTCCAGCAGCTCGACGGCGCGATCACGCGCGCCCGGGCCGCGCAACCCGTGCAGCGCGCCCTGCATCCGCAGCAGCTCGCGCCCGGTCATCAGCGGGTCGATCGCGGCCTCCTGCAGGGCGACGCCGATCGAGCGCCGCACCGCGTCGGCCCGCGCCACGACGTCGTGGCCGGCGACGCGTGCCGAGCCGGCGGTCGGCCGCAGCAGCGTCGTGAGGATGCGCACCAACGTCGTCTTCCCCGCGCCGTTGGGCCCGAGGAAGCCGTAGATCTCGCCGCCCCGGACCTCGAGGTCGAGCCCATCGACGGCGCGGATGCCGCCCTTGAACTCGCGCACGAGGTCGTGGACCTCGACGGCCGGGGTGCTGTGATCGAATGCGGCCATCGGCGCGCCAAGCCTAGACGGCGCCCGCCACGGGAGCGCCCGCCGTCACGCGCTGGACCGATCGGCGTCGCTCGTGCACCATCCGCTCATGCGGGCATCCGACCAGGCACGCGAACGGACCGCGGCGCTGCTGCGCCGGCGCTGCCAGGAGGGGTACCTCAGCCTGGACACGTTCGAGCGGCGCGTGGAGGACGTGTACCGGGCGCGGAGCACGGAGCAGCTCGCCGGGCTCACCGCCGACCTGCCCGCGATCGGCGTCGCCGCCCGCCTCCGCCAGTGGCGCGTCGGTCACCGCAGCCACGCGCGCGCCGCTGCGTCGGAGGGCCTGCGTGTGCCGCTCGACCTCGTGCGCGAGCGTCCCTTGGTCCTCGGCCGCGGGCAGCACTGCGATGTCGTGCTCAACCACGACACCGTGTCGCGCACGCACGCCGAGATCCGGCGGCACGGCGACGGCTGGTGCGTACGCGATCTCAGCTCCAGCAACGGCACGTGGATCGACGGCCGGCACGTGGGCCGCGCCGAGTCCGTGCGTCGAGGCGACCAGATCCTGCTCGGCGGCTGCCCGGTGCTGCTGTTGTAGCGGATCCCGGTACCGTGCACCGACCGTGTCCGACGCCGTGCGCCACCCGCTCTTCGCTCGCTTCTACGCGTGGCTGGCGCCGCTCGAGGACCGCGCGGGGGTGGCGGAGCACCGGCGCGACCTCGTCGCCGGGCTGCGCGGGCGGGTGCTCGAGCTCGGCGTGGGCACCGGGCTGAGCTTCCAGCACTACCCGCCGGAGGTCGAGCAGCTCGTGGCCGTGGAGCCCGAGCCGACGATGCGCGCGAACGCGGCGAAGGCGGCGCGCGAGGTCGCGCTCGACGTCGTGCTCGTCGACGGCACGGCCGACGCGCTGCCGGCGCCCGACGCGTCCGTCGACGCCGCGGTCGTCTCGCAGGTCCTGTGCTCCGTGCCCGAGCCGGCACGCGCGCTGGCCGAGCTGCGCCGCGTCCTGCGCCCAGGGGGCGAGCTGCGCTTCTACGAGCATGTGCTCTCGCCCGACGAGGCGGGGCGGCGCGTGCAGCGCCCGCTCGACGCAACGAGCTGGCCGCCCACGATGGGCGGCTGCCACCTCGGACGCGACACCGCCGCGACGATCGTCGCCGCCGGGTTCGAGGTCCGGGAGCTGCGCCGCTTCCGCATCGGGCCCACGCCCGCCGCCCCCCACATCCTCGGCGTGGCGACCGCGCCGTCCTGAGCGCCGGGGAACTCGAGCTCGAGGCCGGGTCGTCTATGTAGGTCGCCGCAAACTGTGCCGACTGCCTGTGCAATGCTTGGGCAGATGAAGGATCTGAGCATGGGACAAGCGGCGCGCGCGATCGGTGTCAGCGTCGACACGCTGCGGCGCTGGGACCGTGCCGGCAAGCTCGAGACGGTCCGCGACGAGCGCAACCAGCGGCGCGTGCCGCGTCGCGAGGTCGAGCGGCTGACCAGCCGGCCGGAGCGCCACGCGGTGGGCGACGGGCTGTCGGCTCGCAACCGGTTCCCCGGCGTCGTGGTGTCGGTGGAGGTCGACGGCGTGATGGCGTTGGTGGAGATAGAGGCCGGTCCGCACCGGATCACCGCGGCGATCACGCGTGACGCGGTGCAGGAGCTGGGCCTGGTGGAGGGCTCACGAGCGACGGCGGCCGTGAAGGCGACGTCGGTGATGATCGAGCGGGGCGAGGGATGAGGACCCGACGGGCGCTCGGGGCGCTGCTGGCGTCGATCGTGGCGGCGGTGGCGGCCTGCGGTGGCGACGACGACCAGGCGTCGGGCGGTGGCAAACCGCAGCTCACCGTCTCGGCGGCCGCGTCGCTCAACCAGGCGTTCACCGCGTACGGCAAGGAGTTCCCCGGTGCCTCGACGCGGTTCTCGTTCGCAGGCTCGGACGAGCTGGCGGCGCAGATCGAGCAAGGCGTGAAGCCCGACGTCTACGCCGCGGCCAACACCGAGCTCCCCGACCAGCTCTACGCCGAGGGGCTGGTCGAGAAGCCCACGGTGTTCGCCGGCAACCGACTGGTGCTGGCGATCCCGGCCGACGCCGCCGAGGTCGCCTCGCTGGAGGACCTCGAGGGCGACGGGGTGAACCTCGCGATCGGCGCCGAGGACGTGCCGGTCGGCTCCTACACCCGCACGGTGCTCGAGCAACTGCCCGCTGCGCAGGGCAAGGCGATCCTCGCCAACGTGCGCTCCGAGGAGCCTGACGTCGCCGGGATAACCGGCAAGCTGACCCAGGGCGCGGTCGACGCGGGCTTCCTCTACGTCTCCGACGTGCGCGCCACCGACGGCAGGCTCGAGGCGATCGAGCTGCCTGACGACGTGCAGTCGTCGGTCGCCTACGGCGTCGCCGTGGTCAAGGGGGCCGAGCAGCCCGAGCAGGCCAAGGCGTTCATCGCCGGCCTGCTGGACGGCGCGGGCGCGCAGGCGCTCGAGGACGCGGGCTTCGAACCGCCGCCCGGGCAGTGACCGCGACGCGCCGCGGCTGGTTCGGTGCGCTGCTGCTCGCGGCGCTGACTGTGGCGTTGCTGTTCCTGACGCTGCCGATCGTGGCGATCTTCGTCGACACGGGCCCGCTGGACCTGGTCGCCAGCCTGGGCGAGGAGGGAGCGCTGGAGGCGCTGCGCCTGAGCCTCGTGTGCAGCGCCGTCGCGGTCGCGGTGATCGTCGTGGTCGGGACGCCCGCCGCCTACCTGCTGGCCACGCGGCGCTTCCGCGGCCGCGCCGGAATCGTCGCGCTCGTCGAGCTGCCGCTCGCGCTGCCCCCGGCCGTCGCCGGTATCGGGCTGCTCGCCGCGCTCGGCCCCAACGGCCTCCTCGGAGGGCTCGTCGAGGACGCGGGCGTCCAGCTCGTACTCACCACCACGGGGGTGATCCTCGCGTTGACGTTCGTCGCGGCGCCGTTCTACCTGCGTCAGGCGCAGGCCGGCTTCGAGGCGGTCGACGGCACGTGGCTGGACGCCTCGCGCACGCTCGGCGCCGGCGAGGCGCGCACGTTCCTGCGCGTGGCGATCCCGGCTGCCGGCCCGGGCCTGATCGCCGGCTTCGCGCTGTCGTGGGGACGCGCGCTGGGCGAGTTCGGCGCGACGCTGATGTTCGCCGGCTCCTTCCGCGGCATCACGCAGACCGTGCCGCTGGCCATCTACGAGCGCTTCTCGACCGACTTCACCGGCGCGCTGGCGCTCTCGGCGGTGCTCGTCGCCGTTTCCGCCGCGCTGCTGCTGTCGGTCAAGCTGCTGAGCGGCTCGGCGTGGCTCGGCGGTGCTGCGCGTTGAGGCCGCCACGCGGCTCGGAGCGTTCGCGCTCGACGTCGCGCTCGAGGTCCCGGACGGCGCCTGCCTCGCGCTCGCCGGACCGTCGGGCGCCGGCAAGACGTCGGTCCTGCGCGTCGTGGCGGGCCTCGTGCGCCCGGACCGCGGGCGCGTGACCTGCGGCGAAGCGGTGTGGCTCGACACCGAGCGCGGCGTCGACGTCGCGCCCGAGCGACGGCGCTGCGGCTATGTCTTCCAGGAGTACGCGCTGTTCGCCCACCTGCGGGCGTGGCAGAACGTCGCCTACCCGCTGCGCGGGCTGGACCGGGCCGAGCGCCGGGAGCGCGCGCTGGCGCTGCTCGATCGCTTCGGCGTGGCACATCTCGCCGACGCGCGCCCGCGGACGCTGTCGGGTGGCGAGCGCCAGCGCGTCGCCGTCGCCCGCGCGCTGGCCC
>JBPCNM010000157.1:0-3102 GCA_051001255.1 Solirubrobacteraceae bacterium | reverse complement strand
GGGGTGTACTGGGGCCACGCCGAGGACGGCCTGCGCGCGCTGGCCGAGGAGCTGCGGACACCAGTCTTCCTCAATGGCCTGGCGCGCGGTTGCCTGCCCGCCGACCATGAGCTGTTCTTCGCGCGCGCGCGTCGGGAGGGGCTCGGCGAGGCGGACGTGGCGCTCATCATCGGTGCGCCAATGGACTTTCGCCTCGGCTTCGGCGCCGGGTTCGGCGACGCGACGTCGGTCATCGTCGTCGACAGCGCGCAGCCCGCTCGCCCGCATCCGCGCGCGGTTGCGGCCGAGCTGTACGGCCCGATCGCGGGGACGCTGGCCGAGTTGGCGTCGCGCGCGGGCGGCGGATCAGGCGTCCGTGATCGTGCGACATGGATCGAGCGGCTGCGCCGCAAGGAGCGCGCGGCGCGCGACGGCGAGCGGGCCGAGCGCGCCGACGATCGCGCGCCGCTGCATCCGATGCGCGTCTCCGCCGAGCTGCAGACGCTGCTCGACCGCGACGCGATCGTGATCTGCGACGGCGGCGACTTCGCCTCCTACGCCGGGAGGGCGATCGAGTCCTACGAGCCCGGCTGCTGGCTCGACCCCGGCCCGTTCGGCTGCCTCGGCTGCGGCCCGGGCTACGCGCTCGCGGCCAAGCTCGCGCGGCCCGAGCGCCAGGTCGTGCTGCTGCTCGGCGACGGCGCGTTCGGCTTCAGCGGCATGGAGTGGGACACGCTCGCGCGTCACGGCGTGGGCGTCGTCGGGGTGATGGGCAACAACGGCATCTGGGGCCTGGAGAAGCACCCGATGGAGTTCCTGTACGGCTACTCGGTCGTCGCCGACCTGCGGCCCGAGACGCGCTACGACAGTGTCGTCGAGGCGCTCGGCGGCCAGGGCTCGCTGGTGCGCGAGCCGTCCGAGCTCAAGCCGGCGCTCGAGCGCGCGCTGGCCGCGGACGGGCCCGCGCTCGTGAACGTGCTGACCGACCCCTCGGTCGCCTACCCGCGCTCGGCCAACCTCGCCTGATACGAGAAGCCGCCTCGCGCGGGCGAGGCGGCTTCAAGTTGGCCCCGTCAGGACGGGCAGGGGTACGTGCCTTGGGGGCCGTTTTGGGCGACCCAGGCGGCGGGAGGCGCCGGTTGATGCGGCAATCGCCCGGGTCTATGCGTCGGGGGACGACGGCGGGAGGCACGACCGCCCTTACCGACGCCCCGAGTATCCCTCCGGTGTCAAGACGGTGCCATCGTACGAACGTCCAGCCGGTCCCGGCAGCGGGTCGGTCAGCCGGCGCGCGCAAGGTCGATCGCGACGCCCCAGAGGATGTCGCGGTCGCTCACCTCGACCTCGGCGATCCCGAACGCGTCGAGCACGCGGATGAGGACGACGACGCCGGCGACGATCGTCGGCGCCCGGTCCGGGTGCAGCCCCGTGACCTCCCGGCGCTCGTCGACGGGCAGCGCGGCCAGCCGCTCGAGCAGCCGCTCGAGCGTGGCGTGGTCGAGCACGTGGCCCTCGACCTTCGTGGTGTTGTATGGCTCCAGGCCGAGCTCGATCGCCGCACAGGACGTCGCCGTGCCCGCCACGGCGACGGCGGCCCGTACCCGCGTGCGGACTTCTTCCGGCACGGCGGCCTCGATCCCGGCGTCCACGTCGGCGGCAAGCGTGGCAAGCTCACGCGCGGTGGGCGGGTCGGCGTGCAGGTGGCGCTCGCTGTGGCGGACCACGCCGATCTGCGTGGAGACGTGGAAGCCGAGCTCGCCGCCGGCGCCGCAGACGAGCTCCGTGGAGCCGCCGCCGATGTCGATCACCACCAGCTCGGTCGCGTCACCGGCCGGCCGTGCGGCGGTGGCGCCGGCGAACGTGAACGCGGCCTCCTCGTCGCCCGACAGGGTGCGGCCCTCGAGCCCGAAGCGGTCGCGCACCGCGGCGGCGAACTCGGCGCCGTTGGCGGCGTCGCGCACGGCCGAGGTCATGACCACCGTGCTCGCCTCGCAGCCCTCCTCGCGGATCGCCTCCGCGTAGCGCTCCAGCGCGGCGAACACGCGTGCCCGGGGCGCGTCTCCGAGCCGGCCGCTGGCCTCGACGCCCTCGCCCAGGCGGGTCACGGTGGACTCCCGCCGGCGCTCGCTCACCGCTCCGCCCGACCCCACGTCCGCCACCAGCAGGCGGGTGGAGTTCGTACCGATGTCGACGACGGCGACGCGCACGCGCGCGCACGGTACAGGTTCTGGCTTACCACGCCACGCGTCCCGATCGTGGGACTGCCCCGGTGGTGAAGTCCGAGCGCGGGTAGACGGCGCGCATGACGCTCCAGCCCGTGCGGATCGGCTGCTCGGGCTGGAACTACGCCGACTGGCGCGGGCGGGTGTACCCGCAGGGCTGCCCCCCGCGCCGCTGGCTCGCCCACTACGCGACGCTGTTCGACACCGTCGAGGTCAACTCGACGTTCTACCGGCTCGCGCGCCCGGAGGCCGTCTCCCGCTGGCTGGCGGAGACGCCGCCGGGCTTCCTGTTCACGATCAAGGCGAGCCGCTACCTCACGCACATCAAGCGGCTGACCGACATGGAACGCGGCGTCGAGCGGCTCTACGCCGGCATCGCTCCGCTGGTCGACTCACCGAAGCTGGGGCCGGTGCTGTGGCAGTTGCCGGCCAACTTCCACCGCGACGACGATCGCCTCGCGTTCGCGCTCGAGCGCCTGCCTGAGGGCCGGCACTGCTTCGAGTTCCGCCACCCGAGCTGGTTTCACTCGGACGTCTACGGACTGCTGTACACGTTCGGCGTCGCGCTGGTGATCGGCGACGACCCGCGCCGCTCGCTTCCAGACTCCCCGCTGACCGCCGACTGGACGTTCCTCCGCTTTCACTTCGGCACGCGCGGCCGGCGCGGCAACTACTCCGAAGCCGAACTGCGCGAGTGGGCCGCCCGGATCGCAGACCTGCGCACGCAGGCCGAGGTGCTGGCCTACTTCAACAACGACTGGGAGGGCTTCGCGGTCCGCAACGGCCTCCGGCTGAAGCGGCTGCTCGAGGCTTGAAGCGCCGCTCCGCGATGCTAGATTGTCTGTCTCGACGCGGGGTGGAGCAGCCAGGTAGCTCGTCGGGCTCATAACCCGAAGGTCGC
>JBPCNM010000156.1:0-4174 GCA_051001255.1 Solirubrobacteraceae bacterium | reverse complement strand
GCGCGTGCCGCGAGCAGGGCGCCCGCCGCCTCGCCGTCCCGGCTCGGCGCGACCCGATTCCGGGCCTCGAGCTGCTCGTCGACGATCCGCCGATCTCCGCGCGCGACCTCGACCTCCTCGACGGTGTGCTCAGCGGCTGCGCGCTCGCGATCGCCGAGACCGGCACGATTGTGCTCGACGGCGGCGAGCGCAGCGGCCGCCGCGCACTCACGCTCGTGCCCGACTTCCACATCTGCCTCGTCGAGGCGGCCGAGATCCACGCCTCGGTCCCCGACGCGATCGCCGCCCTCGCGCCGGCCGCCGCGGAGGGCCGGCCGCTCACGTTCGTCTCCGGGCCGAGTGCGACCTCCGACATCGAGCTCGAGCGCGTCGAAGGCGTCCACGGTCCGCGCACGCTCGTCATCCTCGTGCTCGAGGCGTGACGCTTGGCGGGCCGCCGCGCGCCATGCTGTGGCGCGATGCCCCGCCGCCCGCTCGTCTCGCTCCTGCTGGCGCTCGCCGTCCTGGCGCTCGCCCCCGCGCCGGCGCGCGCCGGTGAGCCGGACGCCATCGCGCCCGCCTACGACGTCTCGCTGCAGGGCTTCGACCGCGGCCTTCGCTGGACCGGGAGGGAGACGATCGCGTTCACCAACCCCGGCGCCGCGCCGCTCGACCGCATCTGGGTTCGGCTGTGGGGCAACGGCGTCTTGGGCTGCCACAGGACGCCCCATGTGCGGATCGCGAACGCCGCCGGCGCGACACCGGGCGAGCCGAGCGCGGCCTGCAGCGCCGTGCCGTTGCGGCTCGCCGTCCCGCTCGCGCCCGGCGCGCGCGGCAGCGTGTCCTTCGACGTCGACATCCGGGTGCCCCGCCGTTCGGACCGCTTCGGTCGCGAGCGTCACCTCGCGCTGCTGTCCAACGCGATCCCCGCGCTGGCGCACCTCGAGGGCGGCGCGTGGCGGCTCGACCCTTACGTCGGGTTCGGCGAGGCGTGGACGTATCCGGCGGCCGACTGGACGGTGCGGCTCGACGCGCCGCCCGGCATCGCGGTCGCCGCGCCCGGCGTGCGGCAGGCCGACGGCAGCCGGCACCTCGCGGACGGCCGCGACTACTCGTTCGCCGCCGGCCGGCTGCGCTCGATCCGGGCGACGGTCGCCGGCGTGCAGGTCACCGTCTGGGGCGTGGCCGGCAAGCCCCTGGCGAAGGTGATGCGGATCGCGCGCCGGCGGCTCCCGCGGCTCTCCGCGCTGTTCGGGCCCTACGGCTGGCCCGACCTGCAGATCGTGCTCGTCGACGACGTCGCGATGGAGCACACCGGCCTGATCATGACGCCGGCGCTGGACTACGTCGTCACCCACGAGCTCGCGCACGAGTGGTGGTACGCGCTGATCGGCGGCGACCAGGCGCAGGCGCCGTGGCTCGACGAGGCGTTCGCCTCGTTCGCCGAGGAGGCGGCCGGCGCGCAGCGCGTGCCGTGGTGCCGGCGGTCCGGCCCCCTGACGCGGCTCGTCACCCGCGACGTCGCGTACTTCGACCACCACCACGAGAACTACGGCGCGATCTACTCAGAGGGTGCGTGCCTGCTCGACATCCTGCGCAAGCGCATGGGTCCCGACCGGTTCGCCGATGCCCTGCGCGGCTACGCGCTCGCCAACCGCTACGGCTGGTCGACGGCCGCGAGGTTCCGCGCCGCGATGGACGCCGCATCGCCGGTGGCGCTCGGCGACCTCTGGCGCCGCTACCGGGTTCAGTAGGCCGTCGTCCGCGCGCGGTGGCGCGGGCGGGCCTTGTAGCGCGGGGCGCCGCCGCGGTGCCAGAGCGCGTTGTCGACCGCCGTGGGGTCCGTCGCGCCGTGCGCGGCCACGAGCAGCTCGACCGCGTGCAGCGCGCACGCGCGGATCTCGACCTCCTCGGCGGAGTCGTGCTCGATCAGGTCCTCGCGGTCGATGCGCACCACGAGCTCGTCGTCGAACGCCAGCACGCCGTCGAGGCGCAGCACGTGCGGCACGAGGTTGTCGGAGAACAGCGTGAGCGCGGCGACGTCGGCGGCCGGCGCGATCCCCTGCAGGTGCAGGTCGGCGGCGGCGAGCTGGGCGCGCTTGAAGAACGGCACGGGCTCCCCGTCGTAAGGCGAGACGTCGTACCACGTCGGCAGGCTCGCGAGGTGCTCGGCCAGCGCGACCGCCGAGCCGTCGCCGCAGCGGGCGAGCGCGAGGAACGAGCCGCCGTGCGCCGCGACGACGTGCTCGCCCAGCTCGCGCAGCGCCGGCGCGAACAGGGCCATCAGCTCGTGCCCGGGATCCTGCCCGCCGAACGTCGCGGCGGCCCCGGCGGGGTCCAGGAGCGTGAGCGCCTGCGCGGTCCACGGCCCGCGCGCTCTCAGGCCGGCCTCGACGGTGCGGAAGCCCGACAGCCCGGGCGGCTTGCGCAGCGTGGGAAACCAGCCCGCGCCGAAGTTGACCGCGTTGCGCTGCAGGCCGAACGCGGCGCGCTCCTCGTCGGACGCGCCCGGCGCGAGGTCGGGCGCCGGCGGCGACTCGGCGGGCAGCGTCCGCGCGTAGGCCGGGATCGCGGCGTCGACGATCCGCACGTGGCGCGCGGCGGCCGCCACGCGCGCGCAGGCGGCGCGGATGTCGTCGGTGAGCGCCACGGGCCGCGCATCCTGACATGCGACGATCCGGGCATGGCCGCTCTCCCAGACACGTCCGCGCGCATAGGGACCGACCGCCGCGCCCGCTAGCGTGAGCCGGGTGCCGCCGCAGGAGACCCCGGATCGCGTCGACGCCCTGCTGGAGGGCCTCAATCCACCGCAGCGGGAGGCGGTCACCGCGGGCGGCGGCCCGGTGCTGATCCTGGCCGGGGCGGGCTCGGGCAAGACGCGCGTGCTGACGCACCGGATCGCGTACCTGCTGCGCACCCGCCAGGCGCGCGCCGACGAGATCCTCGCGATCACGTTCACCAACAAGGCCGCGCAGGAGATGCGCGAGCGCGTCGAGCTGCTGGTCGGCCGCGCCACCCGCGCGATGTGGGTGATGACGTTCCATTCCGCCTGCGCGCGGATGCTGCGCGCCGACGCGCACCGGCTCGGGTACACGCGCCAGTTCACGATCTATGACTCGGCCGACTCGCGCCGGCTGATCAAGAAGTGCCTGGACGAGCTCGACATCGACCCCAAGCGCTTCACCCCGCGTGCCATGCAGGTCCAGATCTCCGACGCGAAGAACAAGCTGCGCGCCGCCGACGACTACCGCCGGCTGGTCGGCTCGTTCTTCGAGCAGACCGTCGCCGACGTCTACGAGGCCTACGAGCGCGAGCTGCACCGCGCCAACGCGATGGACTTCGACGACCTGCTGTTCCGCGCGGTCAACCTGCTCGAGCTCTTCCAGGAGGTCCGCGACCGCTACGCGAACGCGTTCCGCTGGATCCTCGTCGACGAGTACCAGGACACCAACCAGGCCCAGTACCGCTGGCTCCAACTGCTCAGCAGCGAGCACCGCAACCTCGCGGTGGTCGGCGACGACGACCAGTCGATCTACGGCTTCAGGGGCGCGGACGTCACGAACATCCTCAACTTCGAGGACGACTACGTGGACGCGCACGTCGTCCGGCTCGAGCAGAACTACCGCTCGACGCAGACGATCCTGAGCGCGGCGAACGCCGTGGTGGAGAACAACCGCGGGCGCAAGGTCAAGTCGTTGTGGACGGACATCGGCGAGGGCGACCCGATCAAGGTTCGCGAGCTCTCGGATGAGCATGCGGAGGCGCGGTTCGTGGCCGCGGAGTTGGAGCGGCTCGTCGACGAGGGCGTCTCGCGCGCCGAGATCGCCGTCTTCTACCGCACGAACGCCCAGTCGCGGGTGCTCGAGGACATGCTGGTGCGCGCGCAGATCGGCTACCAGGTGATCGGCGGCACCAAGTTCTACGAGCGCGCCGAGATCCGCGACGCGATCGCGTACCTGACCTTCCTGGTCAACCCGCAGGATGCCGGCGCCTTCGTGCGAATCGCCAACTCGCCCAAGCGCGGCATCGGCCAGACGTCGCTCTCGCGCGTGCTGGCGCACGCGGACACGATGGGGATCTCGCCGTGGGAGGCCGCGTCGGCCCCCGCGGACGTGCCGTCGCTCGGCACCGCCGCGCAGCGGGCGCTCGGGCGCTTCATGTCCACGATGGAGCGGCTCGCCGAACGCGTGGAGAG
>JBPCNM010000155.1:0-5851 GCA_051001255.1 Solirubrobacteraceae bacterium | reverse complement strand
ACCGCAACCCGCTCGTGCCCGGCCTGCGCGCGACCGCCGACGCCGAGCGCCTGGCCGCCGCGCTGCTGATCGGCGCCGAGCGGCTCCAGCCGCCCGGGCCCTATGAGGCCGTCGCCACCGAGCCCGATCGCGAGCAGGCGACCTGGCTCGCCTTCCTGCTCGCGCTCGCCGGCCCCGACGCGCCGGAGCGGCAGGAGGCGATCGTCGCGGCCGCGCCGCGCTTCGAGGACGGCGAGGTGCCCGACCTGCCGGCCGGCCAGGCGCGCGCCGTCGCCGCCTACCGCCATTGGGCCGCCCGCGCCGGCTCGCAGGCCGCCGGCTTCACCGGCGAGGCCGACTGGTCGCCGCACCGGCGCTTCGCCCGCGTGTTCGAGCGCCTCGCGCTCCCCGGCCTGGGCCGCGCGCCGCGCTTCGAGCTGCTCGCCACGCTGGGCGCCGCGGGGCTCTACGAGCTCGAGCCCGACGTGCTGGCGCTCAGCGTGGAGGACGACGCCACGACACAGGCGGCCAAGCGGCTGCTGCTGTCGGGCGACAAGATGCTCCTGGAGCGCCGCGCGCGCGACCTGGGCGCCGCATGCGACGTGCCGCTGGCCGCGCTGGACCGCGGCTTCGCGCTGTGGGGCGATCCGGGCGCCGACGTCGAGCCGGCCGACGCGCTGCCGGCGGCGATGCGCTCGGCGCTCGCGCTGCGGTGAGCGCATCCGCGGCGGCGCGGCCGCGACCGGGCGGCAGAGGCGTCCCGCTCATCGTGCTCGGCTGCCTCGTGCTGGCGGCGCTCGCGCACTCCCTGCCGACCGGCCCGACGTACGACCCGTGGGCATGGATCATCTGGGGCCGGGAGATCACCCAGCTCGACCTCGACACGCGCACCGGCCCGTCGTGGAAGCCGCTGCCGGTGCTGTTCACGACGCCGTTCGCGCTGGCGGGCGACGAGTGGGCGCCGGAGCTGTGGCTCGTCGTCGCGCAGGCCGGCGGGCTGCTCGCGTTCGCGTTCACCTACCGCCTCGCGGCGCGGCTGGCCGGCTGGCCGGCTGGCCTGATCGCCGCCGCCGGGCTCGTCCTCGCCGACGAGTTCATCCGCAACTTCGCCCGCGGCAACTCCGAGGGGCTGCTCGTCGGGCTGTGCCTGTGGGCGGTCGAGCGCCACCTCGACGGCCGCCGCCGCGATGCGTTCGCGCTCGGCGTGGCCGCCGGCCTGCTGCGGCCGGAGCTGTGGCCGTTCCTGCTCGCCTACGGGCTCTGGCTGATGTGGACCGAGCCGCCGACGCGGCTGCTGGTCGTCGGGTGCGGCGTGGCGACGCTCGTCCTGTGGTTCGTGCCGGAGTACTTCGGCTCGGGCGACCTCATGCGCGCCGCGTCGCGGGCGCGCGACCCCAACCCGGACTCCGCGGCGTTCGCCGACTTCCCGTTCGCCGAGACGTTCCGGCGCTCGGCCTCGGTGCTGATGGTGCCGCTGCTGCTCGGCGGCGTGATCGCGCTCGGGCGGGCATGGGCGGCGCGCGACCGCGTGCGGCTGATCCTCGCCGCGGTGGCCGCGGCGCTGATGGTCGCGGTGGCGGCGATGACGCAGGCGGGGTTCGCGGGGAACCTGCGCTACGTCGCGCTGCCGGCCGCGCTGGTGTGCGTGCTGGCCGGTGCCGGCTGGGTCGACCTCGTGCGCGACGCCGGCGGGCGCTGGGGGTGCGGCGCGGCGATCGGGCTCGCGGCCGTGCTGCTGGCCGCGGCGGCGCCGTTCGCGCTCGCCGACGTCGACGAGCTGCGCTTCGACCTCGATGTCGTGCGCGCGGAGTCAGAGCTCTATGACCGCCTGCCCCCGATCGTCGCCGAGTCGGGCGGCGCGGAGGCGCTGCTGCGCTGTGGGCCGGTGTACGCGTCGCCGTTCGAGGTGCAGGCGGTCGCGTGGGCCATGCACGTGCACTCCGGGCAGGTGGGGATCTTCGCCAACCCGCCCGGGACGGTGCTCGCCGGGCACTTCTCCGCCCTGGGCCACGATCCGCGCTTCCCGGAGATCAACAAGAACCGGCGCTGGTCCGTGGGTCGCAACTGCCGCGCGCGGACCCCCTAACCTGATGCGCATGGCCACCTACGCCTCCCGGCCGGCGTGGGAGCTGCGGGCACGGACGGTCAGCCGCGCGCGGGTCGCCGCGCCGCTGACGATCGGCGCGCTGCTCGCCGTCTCCATCCTGCTGCGCACGCGCGAGCTCGACGTGGGCTTCTGGATCGACGAGGGCCTCTCGGTGGGCATCGCCGACCGGCCGGCCGCCGACATCCCCGGCGTCCTGCGCCAGGACGGCTCGCCGCCGCTGTACTACCTGCTGCTGCACTTCTGGCTGGCCGCCGCGGGCCGCTCGGAGGAGAGCGTGCACGCGCTGTCGGTGCTGTTCGCGGTGCTGTGCGTGCCGGTCGCGTTCTGGGCCGGCGGGCTGCTCTTCGGGCGCCGCGCCGCATGGGTGGCCGGGCTGGTGGCCGCGCTGAACCCGTTCCTCACGCAGTACGCGCAAGAGGGCCGCATGTACGCGCTGCTCATGCTGCTGGGGATGGTGAGCCTGACCTGCTGGCTGCAGGCGTTCACCGCCGACAGCCCGGAGCGAGGCGGCGTGCGGCGCGCGCCTGCGATCGGCTTCGCCGTCTCGTTCGCCGCGATGCTCTACACCCACAACTGGGCGCTGTTCTTCGGGGCCGCCAGCGGCGCCGCATGGCTCCTGTTGATGTGGCTCGCGCGCGGCCAGGAGCGCAAGCGACTGCTGCGCACCGGCCTGCTCGCCTACGGCGGCGCGGTGGCGCTGTACGCGCCCTGGCTGCCCAGTACGCTCTACCAGGCCGGCCACACCGGAGCCCCGTGGGCGAAGGCGCCGTCGATCGCCGCGCTCGGCTTGGTGCCCGGGCGGCTGCTCGGGGAGACGGCGGCGATCGCGTTGCTGCTGGCGGGAGGCGCCGGCTTCGTGACGCTGCTCGGCCGTCGCGAGGGCGGCCGCTTGGGAGCCGCGGGCCGCGCAGCGCTCGCCCTGGCGGTCATCGCAGTGCTGACGTTCGTGCTCGCCTGGATCGGCTCGCAGCTCTCGCCCGCCTGGGCGAACCGGTACCTCGCGGCCGGCGTCGCGCCGTTCCTGCTGCTGGCCGCCGCCGGACTGGCGCACGCCGGACGGCTCGGGCTGGTCGGGCTGGCGGTCGTGGCGGTGCTGTGGGCGAGCGACGGCGCGCCGGCGAGGAAGAGCAACGTGCGCGACGTGGCCCAGGCGATCGGCCCGTCACTGCGGCCGGGCGACCTGGTGGTCGCGACGCAGCCCGAGCAGGTCTCCGTGCTGCACTACTACCTCCCCGACGGCTTGCGCTTCGCGTCGCTCACCGGCCCCGTGCCCGATGTCGGCGTGACCGACTGGCGCGACGGCGTCGAGCGGCTGCGCGCCACCTCGGCCGAGCGCGACATGCGGCCGCTGCTGGACTCGCTGCGCCCGGGGCAGCGGCTGGCGCTGGTCGTGCCGCAGGTCTACGCGCTCGGGCGCTGGAGCGCGCCCTGGACGTCGGTGGTGCGGCTGCGCTCGGAGGAGTGGCTGCAGTACGTCTCCAACGACGCACGCTTCGGCCTGATCGCGATCGAGCCCGAGTCGCCGTTCCCCTCGAGCCCGAATCCGGTGCGGGTGCGGATCTACCTCAAGCGCTGACGCGGTCGCGGCGCGGCCCGTCGTCGGCGGGCGAGCGTGCCGTGCGCAGCGTGAGCGCGAAGCGGGTCTCGTCTGCGCCGTCGCCGTCGACGTCGAGCTCGCCCCTCATCCGGCGGGCGAGCTCGCGCCCGATCGCCAGCCCGAGGCCGAAGCCGCCCGCCGAGCTTGCCGCGGTGCCGCGGTGGAAGCGCTCGAAGATGCGGTCGCGCTCCTCGACGGGGATGCCGGCGCCCTGGTCGGCGACGGTGATCGCGGCGTGGCCGGCGCCCGAGTGCGCCTCCACGCGCACCGGCGCGCCGCGCGGGCCGTGACGCAGCGCGTTGTCGAGCAGGATCCGCACCACGCGCGCCACCGCGTCGGGATCGCCGCGCCCCCAGCACGGGCCGTCGGGGAGGATCGCCGCGACCGATGTGGAGCGCTCGCGCGCGCGCAGCGCGAACTCGGCCGCCACCGCCCGCACGATCTCGCCGAGCTCGACCGGCTCGGAGCGCAGCGGCACGGCGGCGTCCAGGCGCGAGAGGTCGAGCAGCTCGCCCGACAGGGCGGAGAGGCGGTCGAGCTCCTTGCGCGCCACGGTCACCTGGCGCAGCGCGTCGAGCTCGTCGAGCCGGCCGCTGCGGATGTCCTCCTCCAGCAGCTCCATCGTGCCCTGCAGCATCGTCAGCGGCGTGCGCAGCTCGTGCGACGCGGTGGAGACGAACGCGCGCCGGGCCGCCTCCTGGCGGCGCAGCTCCTCCTGCATCCGGGTCAGCGCGCGCGCGAGGTCGCCGACCTCGTCGCGCCGCTCGTCGTGTGGCGTCGGCGCGCCGGGGCCCTCGTCGCTGATCCGCAGCGCGATCGAGCGCAGCCGAGCGAGCCGGCGCAAGAGGGTCGAAGAGAGCGCGATCGCCAGCAGCGCCGCGACCGACAGGCCGACCACGGCGGCGATCAGGAAGCGGGTGCGGACCTGCTCGACCAGCGCCGCGACCTCCGTGAGCTGGCGGTCGGCGATCAGGGCCCCGGTCATGCCCTTGCGGTACAGCGGGATCGCGATCAGCACGCTGTCGCCGTCCAGCGCGATCACCGTCCGCTGGTCGGTCATCGCCGCCTGGGCGCTCAGCATGGCGTTGCCGGGCTCGGGCGAGAAGAACTCGTTGTCGTAGAGGAAGCCGGGCGGCGTCTGCGTGGTGTCGCCGGGCACCGTCGTGTCGTCGATCACGAGGATCCGCGCGTCGGTCTGCCCGTTGAGCTCGTTCGACGGGCCGATGAGCGACACCTCGTAGTCGGAGAGCGGTGCGTCCTTCTGCTCGAGCCGCCCGAACGCCGCCTCGAACTTGGGTCGGGCGTTGAGGACCGCGTCCGCCAGGCTCTCGACGCTCTGGTCGCGCAGCCGGTCCTGCATCGGTGGCAGCACGACGAGCGCGGCCGCTCCGAGCGTGACCGCGCTCGTCGCGAGCATGGCCAGAAGCAGCCGCCAGCGCAGGCCGGCCGGGAGCCGGCGCCTCATGACTCGCGGAAGCGGTAGCCGGTGCCGGGAACGGTGAGGATCAGGTTCGGCTCCTCGGGCTGCGGCTCGAGCTTCTCGCGCAGGTGCCGGATGTGGACGTCGATCGCGCGCGGGTCGCGGTACGCGCTGTCGCCCCAGATCGCGCGCAGCAGCTCCTGCCGGTTGAACGCGTACCCCGGGCGGCTCATCAGGCAGGCGAGCAGCTCGAACTCCGAGAACGTGAGCCTGACGGTCGCCGCCTCGACCGTGACCCGGCGCAGGTCGCGGTCCAGCGCCACCGGCCCGACCTGCAGGCTGCCCTCCACCACGCGGCCCTGGGCGCGCCGCAGCACGGCGCGGATGCGGCTGCGCAGCTCGGCCAGCCCGAACGGCTTGGTCACGTAGTCGTCCGCGCCCGACTCCAGGCCCTGGACGGCGTCGGCCTCGGAGTCCAGCGCGGTGAGCATGATGATCGGCACCACGTCGCGGCGCGAGCGGAGCATGCGGGCCACGTCGTGACCGGTCGGACCGGCGCCGAGGGCGACGTCGAGCAGCACGATGTCGTACGGGCGCGCCGCCGCCGCCTCCAGCGCCGATTGCCCGTCGGCGACCGCCGTCACGCGGTGCCCCTCGCGCTCGAACGAGCGCGACAGCATCTCCCGCAGCGGGTCGTCGTCGTCGACGAGCAGGATCTCCAGGGCGGCGGTCGTGAGCACTGCCGGAA
>JBPCNM010000154.1:0-8637 GCA_051001255.1 Solirubrobacteraceae bacterium | reverse complement strand
CCCGGCGTCGACGGTCGCCTCGCCGCCGAGCGCCGCGGCCGCGCACCCGAGGTCCTGCGCGTCGCGCACGCGGACGTCGATCACGTCGCGGCCGGCGCGGGACTTGAGCTCGTCCGCGGTGCCCGCGGCGACGAGCCGGCCGCGGTCGATGATCGCGATGTGGTCGGCGAGGCGGTCGGCCTCGTCGAGGTACTGCGTCGTCAGCAGGACGTCGGTCCCCTGATCGACGAGCGCCTCGATCGCCCGCCACAGCTCGTTGCGGCTGCGCGGGTCCAGGCCGGTGGTGGGCTCGTCGAGCAGGAGCAGGCGCGGGGCGCCGACGAGGCTCGCACCGAGGTCCAGACGGCGGCGCATGCCGCCGGAGTAGGTGCGGACGAGCCGCTCGCCCGCGTCGGTCAGGCCGAGCTGGTCGAGCACGGCGGCGGCGGCTACCTTGCTCTCGCGGCGCCCGTGGCCGAACAGCCGAGCGACCATGCGCAGGTTCTCGCGGCCGCTCATCGCGGGCTCGACGGCAGCGGACTGCCCTGCGAGGCCGATGACGCGGCGGACGCGGTGGGGATGGCGCGCGACGTCGATCCCGGCGACGCGCAGCGTGCCCGCGTCGGGGCGGGTGAGCGTCGCGATCGTGCGGACGAAGGTGGTCTTGCCGGCGCCGTTGGGACCGAGCAGCGCGAGCACCTTGCCGGCCGGGACGACGAGGTCCAGCCCGGCGAGGGCCTCCACGTCTCCGAAGCGCTTGGTGAGGCCCTCGGCCTCGACGATAGGTTCCATGGAGAGTATTGTCATCCACACGCATGTATTTGTCAACCATCCGATTGGATGACGTGTCCACCGCCGACGATAGGCTTCTCGCATGGCGAAGGCCCCCCGCCGATCCCCTGGTCCCGACGAGCGCCAGCGCGACGCCGAGCGCACGCGCCATGCGCTGCTGGCCGCCGCGCGAGTGGAGTTCGCCGCGAAGGGCCTCGCCGGCGCACGCGTGAGCGAGATCGCCGCCCGGGCCGGCGTCAACAAGCAGCTGATCTCGTACTACTTCGGCGGCAAGGACGGCCTCTATCAGGCGCTCATCGACCAGTGGCACGCGCAGGAGGAGCAGCTCTCCGAGCCGGGCATCAGCCTCGAGGAGCTCGTGTGGCGCTACATGGAAGTCGGCCACCGCCAACCCGACCTGCAGCGGCTCTTCATCCGCGAGAGCCTCGAGCAGGACGTCGACGAGGTTGCCCACGAGCCCGACGCCCAGGACCTGCAGGATCTGCGCGCCCGTCAGGCCGCGGGGGAGATCGGCGAGGAGCTCGATCCCGCGTTCGTGCTGATGGTCCTGCAGGCAGCGGTCATCTCGGGGACCGTCTTTCCGGGTGACGTCAAGCGGCTGATGGGCCTCGACCCCGCTTCGCCCGAGTACCTCGAGCACATGGGTCGCCAGCTGCGCCTGCTCGTCCGCCGCCTGGCTTGACGTCGCGATGTGCTCGCCGGCACCCGGTGCTCGACGTCAGCGGCTGACCGGCATGCCCGGCGCGCCCGTGACGCGCTCAGCGCACCAGCCGGGGCGAGCAGCACGCGTTGGAGCGCGTCGTGGCAGCCGGCTGAACGCTCAGGCCCGCATCGGCGAGCTCGTCGCCAGTTCGGCGAAGGTGCGCATGTCGGGAACGGTGAGATCGGGCGCGGCGTCGGTGGGCGGCGTCGCGCCGGAGCCATCCCGGCCGTGGCGGCGGTCGATCCAGACCGTCGTCATCCCGATCGCCTTGGCGGGGACGTGGTCGTGGAACAGGCTCTGCGCGACGTGCAGGATCCGCTCGCGCGGGACGTCGATCCGCTCGAATGCGAGCTCGAAGTTCTCCACGCGCGGCTTGTAGCCGCGCGCCTGCTGCGCCGTGACGATCCAGTCGAATGCAACGCCGAGTCGGCGGTTGGAAAGCGCGAACAGGTCGTCGTCGCAGTTGGTGATCACCCCGAGCCGGAAGCGTTCCTTCAGTCGTGCGAGCGCGGTGGCGCTGTCCGGGAACGCCGGCCAGTCGCCGACCGAGCGCGCGAACGCCGCGAGCTCAGTCTCGGACGGCTCGAACCCGGCATCCTCCGCCAGGCCGCGCAGGGAACCGGCAAGGACCTCGCCGTAGCTCATGTAGGGGCCGGCCTCGAGCGCGGCCTCGCGTCCGCCGTAGGCTTCGAGCAGCTCCTCGTCGTCGCGCTGGACGCCGTGCGCTTCGAGCACGGGGCGCAGGGCGTCCAGGATGCCGGTCTCCCAGTCGATCAGCGTGCCGTAGCAGTCGAAGGTCAACGCGTCGAACGCCGTGAAGTCGATGCGACTCAAGTGGTCTCCTCCTCGTGATGGGGGCCGGCGGGACGCCGACCGGGACGTACTGCAGTTCGGCGCACCGCTCTACACGGCGCCTGTGGTCCGGCGGCCGCGCTTCTGCGAGAGCATCCGGGAGTCTCGCGCCCCCAAGGCGCTTCGTGGCCGTGCGCAGGCTGAACGCCGTCTCTGCCCAGGATGCGCTGGTCGACTCGCTGCGCGATCGCATCCTGGCCGGGGAGTTCGGGCCCGGAGCTCCGCTCTCCGACGCAGCCTGCTCATGCCGCCACGACGTCGGTCTTGGCGAAGTCGTCGCCCTTGAAGAGAAGCTCCTCGCCGCTGGCGCGGGCCAGGGCGTAGGCGAAAAGGTCGCCGAAGTTCAGTCCGGCGGGATGGCGGCCCTTGCCGTAGCGCCGCCACGCCGCGCGCGCCAGCTGCACCTGCTCCTCGTCTACGGCGACGGTGTCGACCATCGCGCGGTGGAGGAACAGGTCGAGCTCGCGCCCTGCAGCTTCGCCGCGCCTCGATTCGACGACGATCGACGACTCGATCAGCGTTGCGCTGGAGATCAGCCGGCGGCGGGCGGCGGCGATCGTACGGACGAACTCGCGCCGCTCGGGCTCGTCGAAGAGCACCGCCAGAAGCGCCGACGTGTCGAGGACCATCAGGCCGGCAGCCCGTGCTCGTCGTAGCCCAGGATCTCCTCCTCGGGTCGCTCGTCGACCACCGGCAGCGCCGCGCAGCGCAGCGCGATCGTGTCGAGCTCGGCGGCGAGGTCCCGACCACGGGGACGACCGCGAACGCGCTCCAAGCGCTCCCGCACAGCGCCGGCAACGGCGGCGGTGAGGCTCTCGCCGGTCACGCTGGCCAGCTCGCGAGCGAGACGGTCGGTTTCTGCGTCCTTGATATTGAGCGGCATGGTGGAAGGATACCCGACGAGGAAGAATCTGCCCATGCGTCGGCCCACGCGCCGCGCCACTAGACGCCTGCCGAGTCTGGTGCGGCCCGACTCGAGCCCGCGGCTGATATACGAACGGTCGTGGAATCGACCTCCGAGCCGTGTGGAAACGGTGATGATCCCGCGACGCTCGCCGGTCCCGGCGTTGGCTCCGTGACGCCACCGGCCGCGAGCTGATGCACCGCTCTCCTGCCCGAGCGCCGGCCGGACAAGCCGGATCGAGGCAACCTGCTGCGCAGCAGCTCCCGACGGTCGTGATCGCGACATGCAATCGGCGGGAGCGGCTGCTCGCCACGCTGGCGCAGCTCGCGGCGCTGCCCGAGCGGCCGCCGGTCGTGGTCGTCGACAACGCGTCGACCGACGGCACGGCGACCGCGGTGCGCCGGCGGTATCCGGACGTGGAGGTCATCGCGTGCGACCGGCACATCGGCTCGGCATCGCGAACGGTGGGCGTCGCGGCGGCACGCACGCCGCTGGTCGCCTTCAGCGACGACGATTCGTGGTGGGCTCCCGGCGCACTCGCCCGCTCGGTCGAGCTCTTCGAGGCGTACCCCCGGCTCGGGCTGCTCGCCGCGAAGATCCTCGTCGAACCGGTCGGTCGGCTCGACCCCACCTGCGAGGTGATGCGAGACAGCCCGCTTCCCCGCCCGCTTCCGCTTCCCGGCCCCTCGGTGCTCGGGTTCCTGGCCTGTGCGGCGGTCGCTCGGCGCTCGGCCGTGCTCGCCTGCGGAGGATTCCATGGCCGCTACGGATTCGGGGGGGAGGAGCAGCTGCTCGCCGTGGACATGGCGGTGACGGGCTGGGGCCTCGCCTACGTCGACGAGGTCGTGGCCCACCACGAGCCTGCATCCGGCCCCCGCAGCTGGCAGGGCGCGCACGAGGTGCGCAACCGGCTCTGGTCGACATGGCTCCGGCGGCCGCTGCCCCGAGCCGTCCGCCTCACGATCGCGCTCACGGCGGACGGCAACGGCAGCGGACCGCGCGCGCTCGTCGCCGCGATGCGGGGCATCCCATGGGTGCTGCGCGAACGCCGCGTGGTTCCGGCGCACGTCGATCGATGGCTTCGGCTCCTCGAGGAGACCGGCTGAACGAGCGCCCGCAGACCGGCTGAACGAGCGCCTGCGGACGTCAGGCGCCGACCGATGTCGTGCCGAACATGAGCGTCCGGCGGCCCACGTCGAAGTAGACGACCTTGGCCACCGACAGCGCGTCCTGCAGGTTGTCGGCGTCGTCGGCATCCACGGTGAGAACTTCCTCCCACGCGCCCTGGTCGAGTACCAGCTGCAGCGTCCAGGTACCGGGCTGGCCGGGCTTGCCGGCCACCCAGCTGAACTGGTAGTGGCTGAGCTGGCGGACCTGGATGCTGTCGTCGGTCACCGGCTGCTTGACGGGGGGCATCGCTGCTCCTTCGGGTAGAGGAGCGACGTGGGTACCCGCTGGGCCCCTGGCCAGATCGCAAGCTGCGTGCGACTTCGACCGGGTAGTTGGAACGCTGACGACGCGCCCCCGAATCGGCGCTTGCTCGGGATCCCGGTCCGCATCCCAGCTGACCAGCGTCGTGTCCGGGCCGAGCGCGAGCGCCGTCGCGAGGTGGACGGCGTCGTAGGCCCGCAGCCCCAGCTCCTCGGAGAGAGCTCCGGCGTGTCGCGCGAGGGGCTCGTCGATCCCGACCCGGACGAGCCCGGCGTGGGCCGCCTCGAAGTCCTCGAGCGCCCGCGGCTACATCGCTCGCGGTTTGGCCCCATGTCGAGCTTGACGGCGACGCTCATCCCGGCCATGCTCGTGCGGTGCGGGCGGCGGCGAACCTGCCCTATCTCTCGGCGGCCGATGTCGAGCGTCGGCTGAGCACAGCCGCGGCGGCCGACGCGTTGGAGGCCGCCCTGGTGGCCGGGTTGGACCCGGAGGCAGACCCGCCGCGCGTGGTCCTCGAGGTGGGAGACGGCGAGCTGTTGGTCATGCCTTCGGTGGTGGGGGGCCATGCCGCCGTCAAGCTCGTCACGGTCGGTGGCGACCCACGCGTGCAGGGTCTCTGCGTGCTGTTCGACGCCGTCACGCTCGCGCCCAGCGCGCTGATCGACGGGATCGCGCTGACGAACCTGCGCACGCCGGCGGTGTCGGCGCTCGCCGTCCGCCGGCTCGCGAACCCGTCCGCGAGTCGACTCGTGGTGTTCGGCCGCGGTCCGCAGGCCCATGCTCACGTCAAGGCGGTCCGAGCCGAGCGCCCAATCCGTCACGTCGACATGATCGGTCGCGACGGCGCCGGCGTCGACGAGCTCGTCGCCGCCGCCGACATCATCTGCTGCTGCACCACGGCCCGTGCTCCGCTCTTCGACGGAACCCTCGTCGCCGATCACGCCATGATCGTGGCGATCGGCTCCCACGAGCCCGACGCCCGCGAGACCGACGACGCGCTCGCGCGGCGCGCCACCGTGATCGTCGAGTCCCGTACATCGGCGCTGCGGGAGGCCGGCGACGTGATCGCCGCCATCGCGGCACACGCGCTCGACGAGGACGAGCTCGTGACCCTGGCCGACGTCCTGCACGGCGATGCGAGCGCTCGCACCGACCGGCCACGACTCTTCAAGAGCACCGGCATGTCCTGGCAAGACACTGTCGTCGCAGCTACGCTGGCAGCCCGCGGGTGACGCCGGCCGGCCGCCGGGGCGCCGCGCGCCACGCGACCGCGGCTGCTCCGACACCGAGGACGAGGCACAGCGGCGAGTAGATCGCGAGGTCGAGGCGCTCGTACAGACCGTCCAGACCTCGGATCAGGTCGGCGGGGACGTACACGACGCCTCGGATCAGGAACACCGCGGCCCCCGCCCACGCCAGACGGCGCACGACCGGCGGCGGCTCGTCGCTCGCCGTGGCGCGGACCATCGCCGGCGCGCCGGCGAGCGCGATCGCGACGGCCCAGGTCGCCCAGTCCGGTGGCAGCTCGGTCGCTCCACCGCCGAGGACGCGCTCGGCGAGCTCGCGATCGCTCCCGCCCGGCCAGCGCCATCCGAGCGCCCAGGCGGCGTGCAGAGCGGCGAGCGCAGCGAGCGCCGCCGGGACCGCGACCCCGCCGACCCGACCGGCATGATCCAGGACCGCGCCGGACCTGCCGCCCGGGCCGGTCGGCCGCGCGCGGCGACTGCGCCGGTTGGCGAGACGCAACTCGGCGCCCTTGACGATCCGCAGCCAATAGGGCCAGCGACCGCCGGGAGCTGATCGAGGCGGCGCTCGAAACCTGGGAGCGCACAGCCACCGACGACATCATCGCCGAGCTCGAGACGGTGGCTGACCCGTTCGAGCGCCTCCGACGCGGGCTCGTCATCGCGATGGAGCTCGAGGAGGACGAGTACCCGGACGTCCGGCTGCTGCCCTCCGCCCGCGACCCGGTCGTCGCGCCGGTCGCCGCGCGGGTACAGACCAAACGGCTCGCTTTCCTCGCGCGCTGCTTTCGCGAGCTGGGCTTCGCGCCCGCCGAAGCGCGGCAGCGCGCCCGGCTCGCCAACAGCATCTACATCGGCTGGTTCCACCAGCAACTCATGCTGCGCAAGCGTGGCACCCCCCGCGCGCGGAGCGACTATCAGCGAGCCGCGATCAAGCTGCTCACGGCGCGCGACGACTGACGTCCGCCTTTCAGCGCGCGAACCTCGCCATCAGGGGAAGCAGGACACGCTGAACGGCGGGCGGCGGGGAGGACATGGCCGTCTCGTCCTTGAAGCGCTGGGCGAGATCGGCGATCCAGACCGCGCCGTGGAGGCTGGTCGGCAGGTTGCGGCGGTTGTAGAGCCCCTCCCGCGCGCCGCGCGCACTCTCGGTCAGGAACTCCTCCAGACGGCCTGCGGGGATCACCTCGGCCCGCAGGCGAGCCTGGCGGCCGCTGACGTTCTTGAGCTCATGCCTCACGCCGGGGGCGACGAGCACCCGGCCGTCCTCGGGGACGACGTCGCGCCAGGCACCGTCGAGCTTCACCTTGGCCGTGCCTTCGAGCACCTCCCAATGCTCCTCCAGCGATGGATGGAAGTGCTCGGGCAGGTGCCCGCCGTCCTCGAGCCACGTCGACACCCAGAGGCTCTCGCCCTCGCGACGGAAGGAGTAGGCGACCCGGTGGATCGGGTCATGGATCCGTTCGGTGACGGTCTCGGTCATGGTTGTCTGGCACCTCGAGTCGTTGCGTCCTCGACCATCTCGCCAGCCACCGTATCAGCTTAGCTACTATCGGGTAACATGACCGGGACCCAGCGGCGCAAGCGCCTTCCGACCGAGGAGCGCCGGGCGCTCATCGTCGAAGCCGCCGGACGCCTGTTCGGCGACCACGGCTATGACGCGACACGCCTCGATGACGTCGCGGCCGCGGCCGGTGTCACGAAACCGATCCTGTACCGCCACTTCGATGCGAAGCAGGGGCTCTATCTGGCGCTGCTCGAGCGCCACCGGGACGACCTGTCGAGCTTTGCCGCGGCGATCCCGGCGGAAGGGACGCCGCAGGAGCGCCTGGGGGCCGTGCTCGACGTGTGGGTCACCTACGTCGAGACGCACGCCTACGCCTGGAAGATGCTCTTCCGCGACACCGGCGGCGGACGGGAGATCCATAGCTTCCGCCTCGAGGTCCACGCACGCGCCCGAGCGGTCCTCGTCGACATCATCCGCTCGCTCAGCGAGGTTCCGATCCCGTCCCGGGAACTCGAGCCGCTGGCCGAGCTGATGAGCATGGGGATGGCCGCGCTGGTCCTCTGGTGGATGGACGCTCCGAGCGTCCCCCGCGAAGCGATCGTCGACGCGATGACCAGGGTGTGGGCCGGGCTCCTGAGCAGCGAGCTGTGACCATGCCGGCGAGGGAGGGGGCAGCGGAGGGACCGACAAGCCTCATCGCGTCTGACGCCGGTGGCGCGCCACGGCCAGAGCGAGCGTGACACCCCAGACGAGGAACCACAGGTCCCAGACGAAGACGTGCCAGCGCAGCGCATGCTCGTCGACCGACGCCGCCGGCGCGACGACGTCGGCGAGCACGAGCGCACCGACGAGGACGTTCGCGCCGCCCCAGAGGACCAGGACCGCGCCGCCGGCCCCGTTGGCCATCAGCAGCAGCCGCCGCCCGAGGCGGGGTCCGCGGGGCTGGACGAGCGCGAGCGCCAAGAGCCCCGCGACCACCTTGAGCAGCACGGTGACCGCGCCAAGCGCGAGCGCTCCCGGTGAGCGCTCGCGAGCCAGCTCCTCGACTGCGCCTCCAACCGTGTCGAGCAACAGGGTGCCTCCGAGCGTCCAGAAGAGGCTGACCGCGGCGGAGGCGAAGGCGAGGGTCGCGGCCGCGTAGGCCAGCCGCCGGCCACTCGAAGCTGTGGTCGTGGACTGCAACTCGCGGCGATCATGGCAGCGGGCGACGGCGAGCCCGGCCGAC
>JBPCNM010000153.1:0-4404 GCA_051001255.1 Solirubrobacteraceae bacterium | reverse complement strand
GGCCATCCTCGCCGAGTTCCCCGGGTCGTTCCCGGCCGAGGGCCTGGCGGCGCGGCTGCGGCTCGAGGCCGACGAGGCGCTGCGCGACGCGTTCGCCGCGCTGGACGCGGGCGAGCAGCAGCGCGGGCTGGACGCGCTGATCGCCGCGATCGCCGCCGCGCAGGAGCCGGGTCGCCGCGAGGACCTGCGCCGCGCGGTCGTCGGCGTGCTTGACGAGCTCGGGGTCGAACACCCGCTGGCGCGCGATTCGCGCCGCAAGCTCGCCTCGGCGCTGTACTAACCTCCTCGCGCGTGACCGCGGCCGACCACCTGCGCGCGCTCGAGTCAGAGGCCGTGCACGTCTTCCGGGAGGTCGCGGCCGAGCTCGAGCGCCCCGTGCTGCTGTTCTCCGGCGGCAAGGACTCGATCGTGCTGCTGCGGCTGGCCGAGAAGGCCTTCCGGCCCGGCCGCTTCCCGTTCGCAGTCATGCACGTCGACACCGGCCACAACTTCCCGGAGGTGCTCGAGTACCGCGACCGGCGCGTGCGGGAGATCGGCGAGCGCCTGATCGTCGCCAAGGTCGAGGACTCGATCGCCGCCGGCCGCGCGCACGAGGAGTGGGATCCCGCCAAGCCCGGCACGTCGCGCAACCGGCTGCAGACCGTGACGCTGCTCGACGCGATCGAGCACGGCCGCTTCGACGCCGCGTTCGGCGGCGCGCGCCGCGACGAGGAGCGCGCGCGGGCCAAGGAGCGGATCTTCTCGTTCCGCGACGACTTCGGCCAGTGGGACCCGCGCGCGCAGCGCCCGGAGCTGTGGAACCTCTACAACGGCCGCATCCGCCGCGGCGAGCACGTGCGCGTGTTCCCGATCTCCAACTGGACCGAGCTCGACGTCTGGCACTACATCCAGCAGGAGGAGCTCGAGCTGCCGTCGATCTACTTCGCGCACGAGCGCGACGTGTTCGAGCACGACGGCATGCTCTACGCGTTTTCGGCGTACGTCGAGCCGTCGTCGGCGCCGTTCACCGAGTCGGTGCGCTACCGCACCGTGGGCGACATGACGATCACCGGCGCCGTCCGCTCGTCGGCCACCGTGGTCGCCGACGTGATCTCCGAGATCGCGGCCACGCGGGTGACCGAGCGCGGTGAGACCCGGGCGGACGACCGCACGTCGGAGGCCGCGATGGAGGACCGCAAGCGCCAGGGGTACTTCTAGATGACGGTCGCCGACGGCACCCGGCGGACAACGTCTGCGGGCACAGGCAAGCAGCTCCTGCGCCTGGCGACGGCCGGCTCCGTCGACGACGGCAAGTCGACGCTGATCGGGCGCCTGCTGCTCGACTCCAAGCTGATCCTGCAGGACACGCTGGCCGCGCTGCACCGCAACGGCGCCGACGGCGCGCCCGACCTCGCCTCGATCACCGACGGCCTCCGCGCCGAGCGCGAGCAGGGCATCACGATCGACGTCGCCTATCGCTACTTCACGACGCCCCGTCGCTCGTTCATCATCGCCGACACGCCGGGCCACGAGCGCTACACGCGCAACATGGTCACGGGCGCGTCGACCGCGCAGCTCGCGGTGATCCTGATCGACGCGCGCCTCGGCATCATCGAGCAGTCACGCCGACACGCGTGCCTCTCGGCGCTGCTCGGGATCGGCCACATGGTCGCCGCGGTCAACAAGATGGACCTCGTCGACTGGGACGAGGACCGCTTCCGTGCGATCGAGGACGAGTTCGCCGCGCTGGCCGAGCGCCTCGGCGTCCAGGACGCGCGCGCGTTCCCGATCTCCGCGCTGAACGGCGACAACGTCGTGGAGCGCGGTGCGGCGGGGTGGTACGACGGGCCGCCGCTGCTCGAGCACCTCGAGGCGGTCGACGTCGCCGGCCACCGCGGCGACGGCCCGCTGCGGCTGCCCGTGCAATGGGTGATCCGCCCGCAGGACGGCGCGCGCGGCGAGCGCCGCTACGCGGGTCAGCTCGCGGGCGGCACGCTGCGCGCCGGCGACGAGGTCGTCGTGCTGCCGGCCGGCTCGCGCACGACGGTCGTCGCGGTGGAGACGTTCGACGGGCCGCTCGAGTCCGCCGAGCCGCCTGACTCGGTGAGCGTACGGCTCGCCGACGACCTCGACGTGGGACGGGGCGAGATCATCTGCGGCCCGGACGACCTGCCCGCGACGGGGCGCCGGGTCGAGGCGACCGTGTGCTGGATGGCCGAGGCGCCGCTGCGCGCGGGCGAGCACGTCGCGCTCAAGCACACCACGCGCACGGTGCGCGCGGCGGTCGAGTCGATCGACGCGCTGCTCGACGTGACGACGCTCACCGACGGCGCGCCGCCCGACGAGCTCAGGCTCAACGACATCGCCCGCCTCACCCTGCGCACGGCCGCGCCGGTCGTCGCCGACCCCTACGCCGAGAACCGCATCACGGGCGCGTTCATCCTCATCGACGAGGACTCCAACGACACCGTCGGCGCCGGCCTCGTGCGCCGCGTGCGCGAGGGCGGCCGCGCGCCCGAGCACTCCCCAGGCGTGACCTGGCACGAGAGCGGCCTGGAGCGCGACCATCGCTGGGACTCGCTCGGCACCCGCGGCGCCACGGTCTGGCTGACCGGCCTGCCGTCGTCGGGCAAGTCGACGGTCGCCGCCCAGCTGGAGCGGATCCTGGTCGAGGACGGCCACCCCTCCTACTTCCTCGACGGCGACAACCTGCGCCACGGGCTCTCGGGCGACCTGGCGTTCTCGCCCGCCGACCGGACGGAGAACATCCGCCGCGTCGCGCACGTGGCGCGCCTGATGGCCGACGCCGGCATGGTCGCGATCGCCTCGCTGGTCTCCCCCGCCCACCATGATCGCGCGCTCGCCCGCGAGCTGCACGAGGCGGCCGGACTGCCGTTTCTAGAGGTCTACGTCGACACGCCGGTCCAGATCGCCGAGCAGCGCGACCCGAAGGGCCTCTACGCGCGGGCGCGCGCAGGCAAGCTGCTCGACTTCACCTGCGGCAGCGCACCCTACGAGGTCCCGGAGCACCCCGACGTGGTGGTGCACGGCGCGCACGAGGACGTGCGCGACAGCGCCGCCCGCCTGAAGGCGGCGCTCGAGACGCTGTGGTTCGGAGGGTAGTCCTCCGCCGGTCATCCGGACGGCGTTCTGACCGCGAGGCCGGCATTCTGCCTCGGCCGGGGGGCCTCGTCACCGGCTTCGCCTCGCGGCCTTGACCGGGCTTCGCCCTCCGCCGGTGAACGCGGTATTCATGGAGGGTCGTGTCCGCCCGCCGCGTCATCGCCCACCTTGACTGCGACGCGTTCTACGTCTCGGTCGAGCTGCTGCGCCGGCCTGAGCTGATCGGCAAGCCGGTCGTGGTGGCGGGGACCGGGCCGCGCGCGGTGGTGACCACGGCGTCCTACGAGGCGCGCTCCTACGGCGTCGGCTCGGCCTCCCCCGCGGCCCAGGCGCGCCGGCTGTGCCCGGAGGCGATCTTCATCCCGCCCGACTTCCAGGCCTACCGGGCGAAGTCGCGCGAGGTGTGGGAGCTGGTGGGCGAGCGGCTCCCCGTCGTGCAGCAGGTGGGTCTGGACGAGGGTTACGCCGACGTCACCGACTCCGAGAAGCCGCTGCGCATGCTGCGCGAGCTCGTGGCGGACGTGCGCGACCGCACGGGCATCACGATCTCCGTCGGTGTCGGTCCCAACCGGCTGATCGCGAAGGTCTCCTCGGACCTCGAGAAGCCGCAGGGGTTCGTGGCGATGGGCCGCGAGGAGGCCTGTCGGCGGCTGGCCGGCAAGTCGCTGCGGATCATCCCGGGGATCGGGCCGAAGACCGCCGAGCGGCTCGCGGCGATGGGCTTCGCCACGATCGGCGCGCTGCAGCAGGCCGACGAGGACGTGCTCGCCCAGCGCTTCGGCGCCCGCCACGGCCGCGACCTGCGCTCGCGCGCGCACTTCCACGGCTCCGATGTCGTCGAGGCGGAGTCCGGCCCGGCCAAGTCGCGCTCCAACGAGACGACGTTCGACCGCGACATCGTCGACCTGGGCGAGCTGGAGGGCGTGCTCTCCCGCCTGGCGGGGCAGCTCGCCGAGGGCCTGCAGCACAAGCAGGTCCGCGGCCGCACCGTCGCGATCAAGGTCCGGCTGGACGACTGGACCACGGTCACCCGCGCGCGCACGCTGCCGGCGCCGGTCAACGACACGCCGACGGTGACCGAGGTTGCGCTCGAGCTGCTGCGCGCGTACGCGCCCCCGCGGCCCGTGCGCCTGCTCGGCGTGCGGGTGGCGGGGTTCGAGGAGCGCGAGGCGACAGCCGGTGGCGAGGCGTCCGGCCGACGCGGGCGCGGGGCGGCGGTCGGGCCGGAGGTCCCCCCCCACCACTCCGCCCCACCCCCGCTTCCTCTCTCGGGGAGGGCTCCCCCTTTGTGAGGACTTCTCC
>JBPCNM010000152.1:0-2722 GCA_051001255.1 Solirubrobacteraceae bacterium | reverse complement strand
GCACGAGACCGCGCACGAGCGCCGCGAGCGCCTGCGCGACGAGCGCCGCGCGCTGGTCTCCGCGCTCTCGCGCCTGACCGGCGAGCCGCACAAGGTCATCCACGCGCGGGTGAACCGCGCGACGGGCGCGGCGTCGGTCACCGGCGCGTCGGCGGCGCAGCTCGCGCAGGGCAACGCGCTGCTCGAGCGTGAGGCGGCACGCCGGCGCGCTCGTCGGGTATGACTGCCCGATGAGCGCGAACCTCGCCGCCTTCGTCCCCGCGTCGGCGGCCCGCCATCCGGATCGCCCGGCGCTGCGGCTCGCCGACCTCGAGCTCTCCTACGCGCAGCTCGACGACGGCAGCGCGCGCGTCGCCGGCCTGCTGCGCGAGCGCGGAGTCGGCCCCGGCGACCGGGTGGCGCTGATGTTGCCCAACGTGCCGCAGTTCGCGCTCGCGTACTACGGCGCCCTGCGCCTCGGCGCGGTCGTCGTGCCGATGAACGTGCTGCTCAAGCGGCGCGAGGTCGCGTTCCAGATGGGCGACGCCGACGCGCGGCTGGTCTTCGCGCTCGACGGGATGCACGAGCACGCGGCGGCGGGCGCGGAGGCGGTCGGCGCGGAGTGCCTGCCGGTCGCGTTCGGGCCGTTCGAGGAGGCCCTCGCCCGCGCCGAGCCACTGGCGGAGCTCGCGCCCTGCGCCGGCGCCGACACGGCGATGGTCCTCTACACGTCGGGGACGACCGGCAGCCCCAAGGGCGCCGAGCTGACCCATGACAACCTGCGCATCAACGCCGAGATCTCCGCCGGGCTGTTCGACCTCGGGCCCGAGGACGTCTCGCTCGGCGTGCTGCCGCTGTTTCACTCCTTCGGGCAGACGTGCGGGCTCAACGCGGCGATGCTGTCGGGCACCTGCCTGACGCTGCTCCCGCGCTTCGACCCGGCCCAGGCGCTGGAGCTGCTCGACCGCCACCGCGTCACGATCTGCCTCGGCGTGCCGACCATGTACGCCGCGATGCTCGACCGCGTGGAGGAGGAGATGCCGTGGCAGGGGCGGCTGAAGGTCTGCGTCTCGGGCGGCTCGGCGATGCCGCTGGCCGTCCTGCGCCGCTGCGAGGAGGTGTTCGCCTGCCCGCTGCTGGAGGGCTACGGGCTGAGCGAGACATCGCCGGTCGCCTCGTTCAACCAGCCCGGCCGGCCGCACAAGCACGGCTCGATCGGCACCCCGCTGGAGGGCGTCGAGATGAAGGTGGTCGACCCCGGCGACCGTGAGCTGCCGGCGGGCGAGATCGGCGAGATCGTCATCCGCGGGCACAACGTCATGAAGGCCTACTACGACCAGCCCGAGGCGACCGCGCGCACGATGCGCGGCGGCTGGCTGCACACCGGCGACCTCGCCCGGGTCGACGAGGAGGGCTACTTCTTCATCGTCGACCGCCTCAAGGACATGATCATCCGCGGCGGGCTGAACGTGTACCCGAGCGAGGTCGAGGAGGTGCTGCACGAGCATCCCGCGGTGCTCGAGGCGGCCGTGGTGCCCGTCCCCCACACGCTGCTCGGGGAGGACGTGGGCGCCGCGGTCGTGCTCCGCGACGGTGCGCGGGCGGAGGCGAAGGAGCTGCGCTCCTTCGTGCGCGACGAGATCGCCGCCTACAAGTACCCGCGCCACGTGTGGTTCGTCGACGCGCTGCCCAAGGGCGCGACCGGGAAGGTGCTCAAGCGCGAGATCCAGGTGCCCGACGAGGTGCTCGCAGCCGCGGCGCGCTGACGCTCGGCAACGCCGTCCGCCGTGCGTGGGACCGTACGGCGATGGCGCTTCCCGATCCGGCGGTCCTGCCCGCGTGGCCGCCGGGCACGGTCGCGATCCTCTCGACCGGCGGCGCCGCGCCGCACGCGATCCCGGTCTCCACCGGCGTGCGCGCCGGCCCGCGCACGATCCTGTTCGCGCTCGCGCGGCGGCGCGAGTCGCTCACGCGCCTGCGAGCGGAGCCACGCTGCGCGCTCACCCTGCTCGACACCGGCGTGGCGCTCACCGCGCACGCCCGGGCGACCGTCGTGCAGGAGCCGATGGCGATCTCGGACCGGCTCGTCGCCGTGCGGCTCGACGTCGAGCGCATCCAGGACCATGGCAGCGCCGACTTCCGGATCGACGGCGGCGTGCGCTGGCGCTGGACGGACGCCGAGGCCGAGCGGCGCGATGCCGAGCTCAGGCGCGCGCTGGCGGAGCTGGCGGCCTGAACCCCGCGATCGAGCGTTCCGCACCGCCGGCTGCTAGGCCGTCCTCGAGCTCACGGACGGGCGCTAGTCGGCGGCGATCGTCATGTTGCGACCTGCCTGCTTGGCGGCGGTGAGCGCGTCGTCGCAGCGCGCCTGCAGCAGCTCGGAGGGCTCCTCTCCGTCCCAGCGCGCCACGCCGGCCGAGCCGGTCTGCTCGCGCGGCGTCGCGCCGCGCACGCGGTCCATCACGTCGATCGCCTCAGCCAGGCCGCAGTTGGGCAGGACCACCGCGAACGAGCCGCCCGGCAGCCGCGCCATCACGTCGACCTCGCGCAGCTCGTTGCGCCACAGCGCCGCGGTCTCCTTGATCAGCCGGTCGCCCTCGCCCTCGCCGCGCAGCATGTTGAACGTGCCGAGGTGGTCGAGGTCGAGCATCGCGATCGAGACCGGGTAGTCGTTGCGGCGCGCGCGGGCCAGCTCGCGCGGCAGCTCGTCCTCGAACACCCGCCGCGTCGCCACGCCGGTGAG
>JBPCNM010000151.1:0-3514 GCA_051001255.1 Solirubrobacteraceae bacterium | reverse complement strand
AGGCGGCCGAGCGCGCGCGCCTCACCCGCGACGCGCAGCCCGTCCGCGCGGCGGGCCAGCCGCTTCCCGCCGGCGAAGACCCGGTGGCGCACCGGGTCGTGCTCGTGAGCCGCGGAGAGTCGCTGATCGCCGCGGACGCCCGCGGGCGCGTCGCCGCCGGCAGGATCGACGGCACCATTCGCGGCGCGGAATGCAGCCCATTCCCCACCACGGGGGGCCGGCGCGCCGCCGAGCAGGCGCCGGACACGCCGGCCGGGCGCTATGACTGCGTGGCGTACACGTCGAAGTTCGAGGCGCCGGAGGTGAAGGGCCAGAGGCGCACCGGCCTCTTCGGCTACCCGTACTGGCTCGTGATCGACTACGAGCGCTCGAAGCTCGTGTGGTGCAAGGTCACCCCGCGCGCGGGTGAGGGCGGCGCGGTGCTCGTCTCCGTGCCCGTGCCCGCGCCTTGCCGGGATCCGGCCGGCCCCGGCTGACCGCGTGGGGGAGCGGCGCGGCCGAGGCTCCGACGAACCCAGCGCGTGTGTCCCCTCGGTGTCCCCCAGGGGTGTAACATCCGCACCGGGACGGACACTCCCGCGCGCAACGCACGCGCCGCGGAACGGGGAACCAAGCGTGGCGAACTGGCGAAAGACCGAGACCTCTGGCGTGTACGTCGCGCATCGGCTGAGTTGTCCGGCCTACGCCGCCGAGGACGCCCGCTGCCGATGCAGGCCCTCGTGGCGCGGCCGTCGACGGAACCCCCTCACAGGCATGCCGGAATGGCAGACGCCGGTCGCGCACGACCGCGACGAGGTTCTCTCCTGGCTGCACGCCGACAAGCGGGACACGAGGGCGAAGGGCCGGGCGCGAGGCAGCTCCGAGGGCCCTGCCGACGCGCGGGTGGCGGGCGGAGGTGCGACGAAGCGCAGGCACGGACACGGCCAGCTGGCGCGGGCTCCTCGAATCGGGCACGCGCCGCGAGGCGCGGCCATCCGCGACGTCGCTGCCCGCGCGGGCGTCAGCGTCGCAACGGTCTCGCGCGTGCTCAACGAGAGCCCGCTGGTGGCGGAGGTCACCCGCCGGCGCGTGCAGACGGCGATCGGCGAGCTTGACTACCGCCGCAGCCCGATCGCGCAGCGCCTGTCGCTCGGGCGCACCCAGACGCTCGGCGTCATCGCCCCGTTCTACACGCAGTCATCCGTGGTGGAGCGCTTGCGCGGGATCGACGACGTCGTCGGCGACAGCTCCTACGACCTGACGCTCTTCAACGTCGAGACGCTGGCTCAACGCGGCCGCGCGCTCGCCGGCTTCGCCCGCCGAGAGCGCGTCGACGGGGTAATCGTGATCTCGCTGTCGCTGCACGAGGCCGAGGTCTCCGCGCTCGAGCGGGAGGAGCTCGCCTCGGTGCTCGTCGACGTCGCGCATCCCAGGCTTCCGCACGTCGCCACCGACGACGTCGCCGGCGGACGGCTCGCCGCCCAGTACCTGCTGTCCGCCGGCCACCGACGGATCGCCTTCGTCGGCTACCCGATCGACAACGAGTTCGGCATGGCCTCGAGCGCCAGGCGCCAGCGCGGTCTGCAGGCTGGGCTCGAGGACGCCGGCGTCCCGCTGCCGCAGACCTACGTGAGGCGCGGCGGGCCGGGGCGCGACGCCGCGGGCCGGCTCACCGACGAGTTGCTCGCGCTCCCGCAACCGCCGACCGCGATCTTCGCCGCGTCGGACATCCAAGCCGTCGGCGTCCTCGCCGCCGTCGAGCGGGCAGGCCTCGGCGTGGCGCAGGATGTCTCCGTCCTCGGATTCGACGACATCGACCTCGCCGGGGCGATCGGCCTTACGACGGTGCGTCAGCCGCTGCGGGCCTCGGGCCGGCGGGCGGCGCAGCTGCTGCTGCGCGCGCTCGGCGCCGCGGACGGCGCGCCGCTCGAGCCGTTGCCCGAGCTGGCGATCGTCGTGCGCCGGACCGTGGGCGCGCCTTCAGGGTGAGGAGACGCTTGACCGCGCCGCCGGATCCGGAGTAGGCTTGGGACCGGTTTCATGACGATGGGTGTCGGTGGAAAGGCCGGTCCCACGCTCGCCGAGGCGAAGGGCGCAACGGGCAGCGTCACGTTCTGCGCCGGGAAGGACCTCACGGGCGATCACAGAGACGCGGTCAAGAGCTTCAACGCGAAGTTCTCAGCGCAAGGGCTCAAGGCCCAGCTACTCGAGTTCCCGGAGTCCGCGGATGAGCAACGCAACCAGTTCATCCAACGCCAGGAGGCCAGGTCGGACGACTGCGACGTGTTCTATTCCGACGTGATCTGGACCGCCGAGTTCGCCTCCCAGCAGTGGCTGTACGACCTCACGGACTACGTGAAGCGCCGGCGGTCGGAGTTCGTCCCGTCGACGCTGGAGACGATCGAGTTCGAGGACCGGTTCTTCGGAGTGCCGAAGCAGACGGACGCCGGCTTCCTCTACTACCGCACCGACAAGGTCGACCAGGTGCCGGAGACGTGGCAAGGCGTCTACCAGGAGGCGGCGAGGAGTGGCGGAATCGTCTACCAGGGCGCGGCATACGAGGGCCTGACGGTCGACTTCCTCGAGCTGGCATTCGCCGCCGGAGGGCAGGTGCTCTCCGAGGATGGCAACACGTCGATGATCGACTCCCCCGAGAACCTCGAGGCGCTCGAGTTCATGGTCGGCGGGATCCGGAGCGGAGCTGCGCCGAAGGCCGTCACGACCTACATGGAGGAACAGGCGCGGCGCGCGTTCGAGGCCGGGCGGGCGACGTTCATGCGCAACTGGCCGTACGCCTTCTCGCTGGGAAGCAAGGCGCCGAAGGTCAAGGGGAGGTTCGCGGTAGCGCCGTTCCCGGCCTTCGAGGGCGGCGGCAAGGCCGGATCCTCGGTAGTCACAACGCCGTCATCTCGGTCTTCTCGCAGAATCCGAACGGGGCCGTGCTCTTCGTCGACCACATGACCTCCCCGGAGATGATGGAGCGCCACGCGATCGAGTTCGCGCAGGCGCCGGTGCTGACGGCGACCTATGAGGACCCGGACGTGCAAGCGGCGCTGCCCTTCGCCGCGGAGCTCATGCAGGCCGTGGCACAGGCGAAGTCGCGTCCGGTGTCGCCGGTCTACTCGCAGATCTCGCAGGCCATCTACAAGAACGTCAACGCCGCGCTGTCGGGGCAGACGTCCGCGCAGGACGCGCTCAAGCAGGCCGACGAGGAGATCACCCAGGCCCTCGGGACGTTCTAGTGACCCCTCCGGGAGGGTCGTGCATCCGCTGAACGAGGCGAACGACTGGGTGTGGTGGCGTGACGGCGTCCTCTACCAGGTCTACCCACGGTCGTTCGCCGACTCCGACGGCGACGGTGTGGGAGACCTGCGCGGCATCACGAGCCGCCTCGACTACCTCGAGTGGCTGGGAGTCGACGGCGTATGGCTGAACCCGACGTTCCCCTCGCCCGACGAGGACTGGGGCTTCGACGTCAGCGACTACCGCTCCGTCCATCCCGACCTGGGCACGCTGGACGACCTCGACGAGCTGC
>JBPCNM010000150.1:0-6099 GCA_051001255.1 Solirubrobacteraceae bacterium | reverse complement strand
GCGGACATCGAGGCGCTCGCGACCTGGGACGCCAAGGCCGAGCCGTCCAAGGAGATCGCCTTCACGCCGGCCCGCGTGGTCCTGCAGGACTTCACCGGCGTGCCGTGCGTCGTCGACCTGGCCGCGCTGCGCGACGCGATCGCCGACATGGGCGGCGACCCGGCGGCGATCAACCCGCTGGTGCCGGTCGAGCTGGTGATCGACCACTCCGTCCAGGTCGACGCGTTCGGCTCAGCCCAGGCGTTCCGGATCAACGCCGAGCGCGAGTACGAGCGCAACGGCGAGCGCTACGCGTTCCTGCGCTGGGGCCAGACCGCGTTCGAGGGCTTCAAGGCCGTGCCCCCGGACACGGGCATCGTGCACCAGGTCAACCTCGAGTATCTCGCGCGCGTCGTGTTCGACGACGAGGGCGTGCTCTATCCCGACACGCTCGTCGGGACCGATTCGCACACGACGATGATCAACGGGCTGGGCGTGCTCGGCTGGGGGGTCGGCGGGATCGAGGCGGAGGCGGCGATGCTCGGGCAGCCGATGCCGATGCTGATCCCGCGCGTGCTCGGCTTCGAGCTCACCGGTGAGCTGCGTGAGGGTGCGACCGCGACCGATCTCGTCCTGACCGTCACCCAGCGCCTGCGCGAGCACGGCGTCGTCGGCCAGTTCGTGGAGTTCTACGGCGCCGGGATCGCCAACCTGCCGCTGGCCGACCGGGCGACGCTCGGCAACATGTCGCCGGAGTTCGGATCCACCTGCGCGATCTTCCCGATCGACGCCGAGACGCTGCGCTACCTGGAGTTCTCCGGCCGCTCGGCCGAGCACGTCGCGCGCGTCGAGGCCTACGCGAAGGCGCAGGGCATGTGGCACGACGAGTCCTCCGAGCAGGCGACGTACTCCGAGACGGTGCAGCTCGACCTCGGCGAGGTCGTGCCGTCGCTGGCGGGGCCCAGGCGCCCGCAGGACCGCGTCTCGCTCACGGAGGCCAAGGGCTCGTTCCGGATGGCGCTCGAGGACATGATGCCCGAGCCGCACACGGAGGCCGACGAGCAGTCCGAGGGATCGTTCCCGGCCTCCGATCCGCCGGCCACGAACGGCGACTCGGCCCACGACTCGCTGCCCGAGCCGTCCGCCGGGGCGGAGACCGGCGGCGTGCAGGTGGCCGACCGCGTCTCGGCCCGCGTGCCGCTCACGCTGGGCGACGGCACGGAGACCGAGCTCGACCACGGGCACGTGGTGATCGCGGCGATCACGTCGTGCACGAACACGTCGAACCCGTCGGTGATGGTCGCCGCGGGCCTGCTCGCCCGCAACGCCGTCGCGCGCGGCCTGCAGTCCAAGCCGTGGGTCAAGACGTCGCTCGCGCCCGGCTCCAAGGTGGTGATGGAGTACTACGCCGAGGCCCGCCTCGTCGAGCCGCTCGAGGCGCTCGGCTTCCATCTCGTGGGCTACGGCTGCACGACGTGCATCGGCAACTCGGGCCCGCTGCCCGAGGAGGTCTCCGCCGCCGTCGCCGAGCACGACCTCACGGTCGTCTCGGTGCTGAGCGGCAACCGCAACTTCGAGGGGCGGATCAACCCCGACGTGAAGATGAACTACCTCGCGTCGCCGCCGCTCGTGGTCGCCTACGCGCTCGCGGGGACGATGGACATCGACCTGCTCGACCAGCCGCTCGGCCAGGACGGCGACGGCAACGACGTCTTCCTGCACGACGTCTGGCCCTCCTCGGAGGAGGTCGGGCGCGTGGTCGAGCAGGCGGTGCGCTCGGAGATGTTCGAGAAGTCCTACGGCGAGGTGTTCGAGGGCGGCGCGGAGTGGAACGCGCTCGAGGTGCCGGAGGGCGATCGCTTCGCCTGGGACCAGGACTCCACCTACGTGCGCCGGCCCTCGTTCCTGCGCGACGTCCCGCGCGAGCCCGAGGCCCAGGGCGACATCGAGGGCGCGCGCGTGCTGGCGCTGCTCGGCGACTCGGTCACGACCGACCACATCTCGCCGGCGGGCACGATCAAGAACGGCTCCCCGGCGGCGCTGTATCTCAACGAGCACGGCGTCGAGGAGCGGGAGTTCAACTCCTACGGCGCGCGCCGCGGCAACCACGAGGTGATGATGCGCGGCACGTTCGCGAACATCCGCCTGCGCAACCTGCTGGCGGGCCGCGACGACCTCGTCGGCGGGCTTACGCTCAAGCTGGGTGGGCGGGATCACATGGAGCGGATGCCGATCTACGACGCGGCGATGCGCTACGCCGAGGGAGGCACGCCGCTCGTCGTGCTGGCCGGCAAGGAGTACGGCTCGGGCTCGTCGCGCGACTGGGCGGCCAAGGGCACGAAGCTGCTCGGCGTGCGCGCCGTGATCGCCCGGTCCTTCGAGCGCATCCACCGCTCCAACCTCGTCGGCATGGGCGTGCTGCCGCTGCAGTTCGCCGACGGCCAGTCGGCCGGGTCGCTCGGGCTGACCGGAGAGGAGGAGTTCGCGATCGCCGGGATCGAGAACGGCGAGGCCAAGGAGGTCACGGTCCGCGCCGGCGACACGCAGTTCCGCGCCAGGGTGCGGATCGACACGCCCAAGGAGGTCCAGTACTACCAGCACGGCGGCATCCTGCCGTTCGTGCTGCGCCAGCTGCTGGATCGCCAGTGACGCTGGGGCTGACGATCAGCGTTCGCCGATCGTGAGCGACACCGCGGTGGGGCCGCCGACCGGGAGCACCCAGCCGCCGCGCATCGCGTCGAGCGGTGTGCCGTCGGCCAGCTGGGCGGCTACGGCGTGCAGCGGCGGGGGGTCGACGGCGCCGGCGGCCCGGGCATCGGAGGCGAGCACGAGCCTGGCGGCGAACCACCAGCAGCCCGCCTGCAGGAGCAGCGTCAGGCCGTCCGCGGTCATCGCCTCGCTCAGGTAGGCGCTGTCGGAGCGCTCCCCGAGCGGCCGCATGGCCCACTTCACGTCGGTCGCCGGAAGGGCGCCGAGGGCGAGCGGCACGAGCCGCAACACGGGCCCCGGGAACCCGTCAGGCAGACCGCCGCCGACGGTGAACCGCACCGGCCAGGGCGGGGCGACGTCCTCCAGGCGCAGCGCGACCTCGTCCTCCTCCGCAGCCGGCGCGAGGGCCAGCCCGGCGGCGTGCCGGCGGCAGCGGGCGAGCAGGCGCAGCCCGGGCGCCGGCGTGACCGTGAGCGCGAACCTGCCATCCGCATCCGTCTCGGCACGGCCTGCGAGCGCGTCCCCGGCCACGGCCAGCACCTCGGCCGCCGGGATCGGCGCGTCGGCCGCCGTCACCCGTCCGCGCAGCTCAGTCATGGGGCAGGTAGCGGAAGGTCGGGAAGCGCCGCACCAGCGCGACGTGGTGGGCCGCGTCGATGTGATCGTAGGCGGCGACCGGGGCAGGCGTGTTGGTCCGGGGCGGGTCCGCCGCGCCGGCTGCGGCCGACGCCTCCCCGCTGTAGGTCCAGCTCACCGTCATGCCGCCCTTCATGACCACGTCGGGCCCGCGGACCATGTACTGGACGAACCGCGCGCGGACCGTCACGGTTGCGACGTCGGTCTCGTAGAACCACGTGTCGAACGCATCCCGCGCCAGTTCCGGCCGCGCGCCGGGCGCGTCCCACATCGCCGCCTGCCCGGCGGAGGCGTCGGCGGCGCCCGCACTGCCGACCGTCCCGCCGTTGACTGCCGCGGTGGCCGGGGAGTCGTAGAAGGGCAGGGCGCCACCGAGGGTGTCGACGTACCAGTGGGGCGCGCTCGGCGTGCCGGTCTTGCGCGCCTCGCTCTGGCCCTGCGCCAGCGTCACCTCCGACGTGTCGAAGCCCAGGCTGGCACCGCCGGCGTCGAACTTCTCGACCTCGCGGGCCAGGAACTGGATCCACCCGACCTGCTGCGCGTTCGGGCCCTGGTAGTCCTGGCCGAACCAGCCTGCGGCGGCCGCGTCGTCGGTGTGCGTGGTCACCGTTCCGCCGCCCGGCACCGGTACCGACGGGTCGCCGGCGTTCGGTGTCACGCCGCTGGAGACCGCGGGGTGGGCACCGGCGAGAGCCGGCAGGGTTCTGGCGGTAGTTCACACGCCGGAACAGGGGGTTCGCGTCGGTGTACATGACGCTGACCAGCGGCTGGATCGCGGTGAACTGCGCCGGCGTGAGCCCGTCGACCCACGTGACGATGTCGGCCGGGCTGAGCCCGTTGAGCAGCGTCACCGCGTACACCCATTGCGAGTTGTCGAGCGCGAAGCGCGTCATCTCCAGGTGCTTGCGCGCACGGTGGCGCTCCGCCGGCTCCACCAGCGCGCGGAGCAGCAACGCCCCAAGGCCCTTGGTCTGCTGGACGAGCCCTTCGAGCTCGGGGAGGTGCAACCTCGCCAGGTGCGTCTCGACGTCGGCGGCGCTGAACTGGCAGTCAGGTGCGCCAGCTTGGGGAAGTCTCCGGCGCGGCGCGCGTCCTCCCAGTCGCTCTCCAGCATCGCCATCCGGACCCGCTCGGCGTGCGGCGGGCGCGCGAGCACGGCGCCGATGCCGGCGACCACGCGCAGCCGGAGGCTTACGAGCGCCACGCGGCCGAACTGCTGAAGGTCCTCCGTGGAGGTGAACTCGCCGGCGAGGCGCTCGATGTCGGAGTCGGAGTAGGTGTTGAGCAACTCCGCCGTCTGGCGCCAGTCCTGGCGCCCGACCGCGTCGTGATAGCGGCGATCGAGATCGGCGAGGCGCCGGGGCTCCCCGACCACCCGGACGGGCGCCGCCCGTCCGCTGAGGACCGGGTAGTCCGTCTTGAGCACCTCGTCGTCGAGGTGCATGAGGTCGTCGGGGTCCATCGCGCCCAGCAGCCGGTCGATGTCGGCGTCGTCGAACCCGTTGAGGTGGCCGGCGGCCGCCCGCCAGTCCCGGCGCTGGACGGCCGTCCGCCACTGGCGCTCGAGGATGGGGCCGCGGACGCGATGCGCGGATCCGCCGTTGACGCGGTCCGAGGCGGCTTTGACCGGCTCCAGCTGGTCGGGAGCCAGGTCTCGCACGCGCTCGCGGATGTCCGCGTCGCTGAAGCCGTTGAGGTCGCGCGCCGCCTCGTCCCAGTTCGGCGGCCGCTCGTTCAGGTGACCGTGGAACTGGCGATCGAGGTCCTCCGCCGTCTGTAGGCGAGCGACAGCGCGCACCGGCGCGGACGAGAGGAGCGCCGCCACCGCACGGTTGCCGGCTTGACGCTGGAGCGCGAGCACGGAGCCGACCGGCGCGCTCTGCGGCGCGGGCAGCGGTGCAGGCCGCGACGCGTCGGCCTCCTCCGGCTCCTGCGTCCTTCGCCCGATGGCCATGGCGGGAGTATCTGCGGCCCGCGCGCCGAATGCCAGTGGCAGACCGGGCAACTCATCGCGCACGTCCGCGCCGGGAGTGGCGGCCGGATCGCTGCTGACTGACTAGGCGGCGGCCTCGATGGGCAGTCGCGGCTCGCTCCCGTTTGCGCGGACGCAGTTCTTGCCCTCGCGCTTGGCGCGGTACAGCGCGGCGTCGGCCGCGTCGATCAGCGCCGTGGCGTCGGCGCTGCCGGGCGCGAGCGCCGCGACGCCGCAGGACGCCGTGATCGCGAGCGCATGGCCGGCCGGGCTCACGACCGCGACCCGCTCGATCGCCACGCGCAGGCGCTCGGCCACCGCGGCAGTGGCGTCGAGATCGCCGTCGACCACGACCGCGAGCTCCTCGCCGCCGTAGCGCGCGGGCTCGTCGGTGGCGCGGCAGACCTCGCGCAGGCACCCGCCGAGCGCCCGCAGGACGCGGTCGCCGGTCAGGTGGCCGTGGCTGTCGTTGATCGCCTTGAAGTCGTCGATGTCGAGCAGGATCAGGCCTGCCGGCCGGGCGTGCCGGTCATAGCGCGCGATCGCGACGCTCAGCAGCTCCTGCAGGCGCCGGTGGTTGGCCAGCCCGGTGAGCTCGTCGGTCAGCGCCTGGCGGCCGAGCATCGCGTGGCGCTCGGCGTGCGAGGCGGCGACCGAGGCCTGCTCGCACAGATGGTCGAGCAGCTCGCGCTCCTCGTCGGCGAACGGTGCGGAGCGGCGGGCGATGCTGACCACGCCGGCGTGCGAGCCCGCCGGGCCGATCGGCCGCGCGAGCGCCCACGTGCCGTCGACCATCGCCTCGG
>JBPCNM010000149.1:0-3763 GCA_051001255.1 Solirubrobacteraceae bacterium | reverse complement strand
GCAGTGGACCGACTCGCGTGTCGAGCGACCGCGTGCTCGACGCGAGTGCGACGTCGACTGTGGCGTCCATGACGTGCGCGGGCGCCCGCGCGGCTACGAGGTCGGCCACGAGCACGGCATCGTCGAGCCGGTCGAGCGGCAGGTCGGCGCGCGCGGCGAACATGCCGACGACGCGGCGCAGGACGGGGCCGACGAGCGGGCCCGCCGTGACGGAGACGCGAGTCGGCGCCTCGACGGCCGTCACGCCGGCTCCATGGCCCGGGTGCGCAGGAAGGACATGGTCAGCCTACTGCCGGTGCTCCTGCCGCGTTCGACCTCCAGCGAGTCGGTGAGCGCCGCGATCAGCGGCATCCCGAGCCCCGGGCCCCCGGTGTCGGCGCTGGAGCCGAGGCCGCGGCCCTCGTCGGCCACGATCACCTCGAGCGCGTCCCCCGTGGGCCGCATGCTCCCGTCGATCGTGCCCTCCCCGCCGCCGTAGGCATGGCGGACGACGTTGGTGCACGCCTCGGTCACGGCGAGCCGCATGTCGTCGGTGACGCGCGCAGGGAGTCCCTCCGCCTCGGCGAGCGCACCCAGGACATCCCTGACCAGCGCGACGTTCTCCGGACGTGCGGGGAGTGTGAGACGGATGTCCGAGTCGAGTGCGGCCACGGCACGACTGCTGCGCGCGCCGGATCCGAGGTCGCGATGGCCCGAGTCGGTGATCCGGCCCCCACGGAACGGCGCGTGTGAGGACGAGGTGTCACCAGCCATGTTGGTCCTGCGTGCTGTACCCGCGCGACCGGGCGGGCTAACGCGCCGGAATGGCGGGCTGCGCTCCGGTGCTGCTGACACAAAGCCGTCGGTTGCGGGTGGCCGCGTCGCCATGGCACGCACCACGATCCACGTCATCGCCGCACCGGAGCGCGTGTTCGCGGTCCTCGAGGACCCGTCGACCTACGACGAGTGGGTGGTCGGCTGCAAGGAGATCCGCGGCGTCGACGGCGTCTGGCCCGAGCCGGGCGCGACGTTCCACCACTCGGTCGGGATGGGGCCGATCACCGTGCACGACAGCACGTCGGTCGTCGAAGCGGCCGCGCCATGACGGCTCGTGCTGCGTGCCCGCGCGCGCCCGACCGGCGTCGTGCGCGTGGAGCTGGACCTCGCGGCGCGCGACGGGGGCACGGAGGTGGTGATGACGGAGGTTCCCGTGGAGGGGCCCCCGGCCCTGCTTCACAACCCGCTGCAGGACTGGCTGATCGACCGCCGCAACCGCGAGACGCTACGCCGCCTCAAGCGACTTGCCGAGCGCCCTTGAGGTCGGGCCGCCGCTCCGCGTGCTCGGCCTCCCGATCCGCTTGCGTCCGAGCCGCGTTGGACCGCGCGCACAGCAGCGAGAACGCCGTCTGCAGGAAGTCGTTGCCGGCCGCCGCCGCGAGCACCGTCGTGACGGTGCGCCCGGCCGCCGGTGAGTGCATCCGCAGCGCGACGAGCCCGAGCGCGGTCCAGCCCCCCACGCAGCGCGTGCAGTTCAGGAGCTCGCCGACCGCGTAGCGCATCCGCCGACCCCGCGGCCGCGTGCCGTCGGCGCGCTCTTCGACGAACGGCTGGCGCAGCCAGGTCTCGACCTTCTCGTGCACGATCAGCTTGGAGAGCGCGAACGTGGCGGCAGAGAGCGGCACGAGCTCGGCGCGCGGGATCGCCCCGCGGCCGCGAGCCGAGTGCGCCGCCCCCGCGAGCAGCGAGCCGTAGATCACCGACAGGGCGGCGTAGTCCACCGCTTCGGTCGGGGTCTGCGAAACGGGCTTCACCGCGTCAGATCGGACGGGGGTTCGGGTCCGGCGGCAAGGGCACCGGATCCGGCGTCGGCGACGGTGGCGCCGGATCGGGTCCGGGTCCGGGCCCGGGCGAGGGAGGGAGCGGGTGTGGTGTCATCTCGTCAGGCGGGCTACCCCCGCCGGGGGCCCTGAAACGATCGGGGCGCCCAAGGGCGCCCCGATCGGGAGGAGGAGGGTGTGCGTCGTTCCGGTTGGTGTGGAAGGCAGCCGGAACATGAACCGACGCGACGCGACGGTAGTGCCCACGCGGCGCACGCGCAAAACACCTCACCGCAAGACGATCTCAATGTGACCGCAACACGCCCGGGGAGCTGGTCAGACGCCGCGGTCGGCGAGCCGCTCGGACGCCGGCGGGGACGGCTCGGGGTCCTGCGCCGCCGGCTCGGACGACGTCTCGGCGGCGTCGGGCCGGTCGGGCGTGCGGCGCGGCGCGCGCGCCTGCGCATCGCCGGCCGGTGAATGGTCGCCCTCGAACTCGAGCCGCTCGGCTCCCTCGCCCTCTCCAGGGCGCGCAATGTGCGCAGCCGCGTCGGAATCGGCGCGGCCGGGTGTGGTCCCGGGCGTGCTCGGAGCGTCACGGGCGCCGACCGTGGTGCCGTGCTCGGTCTGCTCGCCGGCGTGCTGGCTGGTGTCGCCCAGCGGCGTCTCGTCGCCGCCGATCCCGGGCGCGCCCTCGTCGCGATCGCCGGCGGGCCCGCTCTTCTTGGTCGCGCTGAGGACCATGAACATGACGAAGCCGCCCACGACGAGCATCACGAGGACTGCGGGGATGACGTACTCCATGCCGGTCGGCTACCCCTGCCTGTCCGCGACCAAACGGCGCCGGTGGGCGGGGGTTTGCGGCGTCCTGGCGCGGTGTACTCCACTCGGACGACCCACTGACGAAGGGGATTGAGATGGCCGGCAAGCTCGATGGGAAGACGATCGCGTTCCTCGCGGCGGAAGGCGTGGAGCAGGTGGAGCTGACCGAGCCGTGGCAGGCGGTCGAGGAGGCCGGTGGCACGCCCGAGTTGATCTCGGTCGAGCCGGGCCAGGTGCAGGCCTTCAACCACCTCGACAAGGGCGACACCTTCTCGGTGGACCACACGGCCGCCGAGGCGGACGCCGGCCGCTACGACGGGCTGGTGCTGCCCGGGGGCGTCGCCAACCCCGACTTCCTGCGCACCGACGAGGACGCGGTCGGTTTCGTGCGCGCGTTCTTCGACCAGGCAAAGCCGGTCGCGGTCATCTGCCACGGGCCGTGGACGCTGATCGACGCGGGCGTGGTCAAGGGGCGCACGCTGACTTCGTGGCCGTCGCTCGAGACCGACCTGCGCAACGCGGGCGCGACCTGGGTCGACGAGGAGGTCCACGTCGACGAGGGGCTCGTGAGCTCGCGCAACCCCGACGATCTGCCGGCGTTCTGCGCCAAGCTCGTCGAGGAGTTCTGCGAGGGCAGGCACGAGGGCCAGCGCCAGCACGCCGGAGCCTCGGGGTGAACGACCGATCGGGCGGCGCCGGGTCCCGTCCCGCCGCCGTCCTGGACATCGACGGCACGCTCGTCGACACCAACTACCAGCACGCCGTCGCGTGGTTCCGCGCCTTTCGCAGGCTCGAGGTCACGCTCCCGCTCTACCGCATCCACCGCCACATCGGCATGGGCGGCGACCAGCTCGTCGGCGCGCTGGCCGGCGACGAGTTCGAGCGCGAGCAGGGTGACGCGGTGCGCGAGCTCGAGGGCGAGCACTACATGGAGCTGATCGACGAGGTACGCCCGCTCGCGGGTGCCCGCGAGCTCCTGTGCGACCTCAAGGATCGGGGCCACGTGCTCGTGCTGGCATCCTCGGCCAAGCAGCACGAGGTCGACCACTACCTCGACCTGCTCCACGCGCGCGACCTGGCCGACGGCTGGACGACGTCCTCCGACGTGGAGCAGACCAAGCCCGAGCCGGATCTGGTCGCCGCGG
>JBPCNM010000148.1:0-3939 GCA_051001255.1 Solirubrobacteraceae bacterium | reverse complement strand
ATGGCGCATCAGCGGCTGATCACCGGCGCCCTGCTGGCCAACGTCCCCGGCGCCATCTACCGCTCGAACTGGGACCGCGACTATGCGCTCGAGCTGATCACCGACGAGATCGAGCGCATCTCGGGCTATCCCGCGGCGGAGTTCCTGGACGGCGAGCGGCGCACGATCAGCGCGATCATCCATCCCGACGACCGGCCGGGTGTCCTGCGCGAGGCGGCGGCTGCAGCGCGCGAGCGGCGGGCATTCGCGATCGAGTACCGGATCGTCTGCGCCGGCGGCGGCCTGCGCTGGGTGCTCGACCGCGGGCAGCTCGTCCACGGCCCCGCCGGCGAGACCTGGATGGACGGCGTGATCTTCGACATCACCGAACGGCGCGAGGCGGAACGGGCCCTTCGCCGCCAGGAGGCCGAGGCCGCCCGGATGGACGAGCTGCGCGCCTCGCGGGCGCGGGTCGTCGCGGCCGCCGACGCCGCGCGGCGCCAGATCGAGCGCGACCTGCACGACGGGGCGCAGCAGGAGCTCGTCAGCGTCGCGCTCGGCCTCCGAATGGCGCGGACGAAGCTTGCGACCGACCCGGAGGCCGCAGCAGTGATGCTGGACGGCGTGATCGAGCAGCTCGCCAACGCCACCGCCGAGCTGCGCGAGCTCGCGCGGGGCATCCATCCGGCGGTGCTGACCGACCACGGCCTCGGTCCGGCGGTCCAGGCGCTCACGGCGCGCGCGTCCGTGCCGGTCGCCGTGCTCGAGGTCCCGACCGACCGCCTGCCGGCGCCCGTGGAGGCCGCCGTCTACTTCACGATCGCCGAGGCGCTCACGAACGTCGCCCGCTACGCCCACGCCTCGGAGGCGACGGTGCGAGTCTCGGTCGACGCCCAGGAGGCGGTCGTCGAGGTGGTCGACGACGGCGTGGGCGGCGCCGAGGGCCGGACCGGCTCGGGCCTGCGCGGCCTCACGGACCGGCTCGGCGCGCTCGACGGACGGCTCGAGCTCGAGAGCCCGGCCGGCGCCGGCACCCGCCTGCGCGCCGTCGTGCCGCTCACGCCCGCAGGTACGTGAGCACGGCGAGCACGCGGCGGTGGCCCTCGTTGCCCGTCGGCAGGTCCAGCTTGGAGAAGATCGTGCCGACGTCGCGCTCGACCGCGCGCTCGCTCAGCTCCAGCTCCCCGGCGATCGCGTGGTTGGAGTGGCCCTCGGCCATGCGCGAGAGCACGTCGCGCTGGCGCGCCGAGAGCGCGTCGAGCGGGCCCGCCGCGCGACGCCGGTTGAGCATCCGCGCGACGACCTCGGGGTCGAGCGCCGAGCCGCCCTGGCCGACCTGCCGGACGGCGTCCGCGAACCCGCGCGGGTCGGCGACGCGGTCCTTGAGCAGGTAGCCGACGCCCTCCGCGCTCTCGCCGAGCAGGTCGACGGCGTAGGCCTCCTCGGCGTACTGGGAGAGCACGAGCACACCCGTGCCGGGCAGCTCGGAGCGGATCGTCCGCGCCGCGCGCAGGCCCTCGTCGGTGTGCGTCGGCGGCATCCGGATGTCGGTGATCGCCACGTCCGGTCGCTGCGCGCGGACGTGCCGCAGCAGCTCGTCGGCATCGCCCGCCTGGCCGACGACGTCGAAGCCGGCCGCCTCCAGCAGGTGGACGACCCCGACCCGCAGCAGCATCGAGTCCTCGGCGACGACCACGCGCATGCCGCGCGACGCGGACGCTCCCGGCGGTGGGACGCTGGCGCCGGACACCGCGGCGAGCGCCTCGCGCGCGAGCATCCCGGCCGACGCGTGACGGTCCTCGCGCTCCTTGGCCATCGCACGCCGCACCACGTCTTCCAGGCCGCCCGGCAGATCTGGCCGCGCGTCGCGCAGCGACGGCGGCGGGTCGTTGAGGTGCGCGAGCATCTTCTCCAGATCGCTGCCGCGGTCGAACGGCGCGGTCCCCGTGAGCGTCTTGAACAGCAGGCAGGCGAGCGCGTAGACGTCGGCACGGCCGTCGACGTCGCCGCCTCGCGCCTGCTCGGGCGCCATGTAGTCAGCGGTGCCCATCGCGAAGCCGGGCTTGGTCAGGCCGTCGTCGGACTCCTTGCGCTTGGTCAGCCCGAAGTCGGTCAGGAACGCGTGCTCGCGCCGCTCGCGGCGGGCGATCAGGACATTGCTCGGCTTGACGTCGCGATGCACCAGACCGTGCCGATGCGCCTCGTCGAGCGCGCCCGCCACCTGCGCGACGAGCCCGACGGCTCGACCGGCATCGAGCGGTGACTCCTGCACGAGCAGCGCGCCGAGGTCGATCCCCTCGACGAACCGCATCGTCACATACAAGACGCCGCCCTCCTCGCCCGCGTGGAAGACCTCGACCGCGTGCGGGTGGTCGATCGCGGCGGCGGCGCGGCACTCGTGCTCGAAGCGCGCGCGGAAGACGGGATCCGACGCCACGTCCGGCGCGATCAGCTTGAGCGCGACCGGCCGGTCGAGCGCGAGGTCGGTCGCACGGAAGACGACGCCCATGCCGCCCCGGCCCGCGAGGCCCTCGATGCGGTGGCCGGCGAAGACGGACCCGATCTCCGGCTCGAGCGGCGGCGGCTGCACGGCGACCATTCGAGCGGGTCTCGTGGGCGAGCGCAAGCCCCGGGCGGGGGTTAACCGCACCCCTGGCTCGACCAGGCCGTACGTCGTCTCTCGGGTCAGCCGTGATGTGGCGGGCGCGCCGCGGCCGTACCGTGGGTCCATGCTCGCCGCCTCCCCTGCCCGCCGGCCGAGCCTGGCTCTCCTCTCGTCCTCGCCCGGCGCCCGCACCCAGATCGGTCTCTTCCTCCTCGCGTACCTCGTCTACAGCGCCGCGCGCTGGCTGACGGTCGGCGACCTCGACGCCGCGCGGGCGCACGCCGACTGGATCGTCGACCTCGAGCAGGGGTTCGGCGTCGCCACCGAGGCCTCTGTGCAGCAGGCGCTGTCGGGCACGTGGGCGATGTGGCTGCTCAACCACGCCTACGTCGCGGCGCAGCTGGTCGTCGTGCCGGCCGCGCTCGTCTTCATCTATCGCCGGTCGCGGCCGCTCTACGCGCGGCTGCGCAACACGATCCTCGCCACCTGGATGCTCTCGATCCCGGTGTACGCCGCCTTCCCTGTCGCGCCGCCGCGGCTGGCCGGAATGGACCTGGTCGACACCATCAGCTCGCAGACCGGCTTCGCGATGGACTCCAACCTGACGACGAGCTTCTACAACGAGCTCGCCGCGGTGCCCAGCCTCCACGTCGGATTCGCCGTCGTGGTCGGGATCGCGGTCGCCGCCGCCGTCCGGCACCCGGTCGTCAAGGCGGTCGCCTTCCTGTGGGGCCCGGTCATCGGGCTCGCCGTCGTGGCGACCGGCAACCACTTCGTGTTCGACATCGCCGCCGGGCTCGTCGCGAGCGCGCTCGGCTACGGCGTCGGCACCGCCGTCGCGCGCGCCGGCACCCGGCGCCCCGCCGCGGCGGCAGCCGCGCCCGCCCGGCGCCCCTGCTTCGCCGAGGCCTGAGCCGGCAGGCAGATCGCCACGGCGAGCACGATCCCGACGGCCGTCAGCACCGTGCTGGTCCCGACGAAGAACGCCGCCAGCCGCTCGGCCGGCACCGCGGCGCCCGTGACCGATCCGAAGGTCGCCGCGAGCAGCGCCACGCTCGCGCCGACCGACGCCGGCGCGAACGGCAGCATCCGGCCGCTGCCCTGAGCGAAGACGACGAGCAGGACCGCCGCGGGCGTGGCGGGCAAGCTGAACGCGGCGAGGAAGCAGGCCACCGCGCCGAGCCGGCACGCGCGGCTGGCGAGCTGCCAGGGCAGCACGTCGCGCGCGTAGGCCGCGGGGTCGCGCAGCGGAGCGCAGCCGCGGCCGACGCCGCGCGCGATCGACCCCAGGCGCGGCACGCGCCGGGCGGCGACCGCCACGACGGCGACGGCGACCGCGGCGAGCAGGACGGCGG
>JBPCNM010000147.1:0-5316 GCA_051001255.1 Solirubrobacteraceae bacterium | reverse complement strand
CGCCCAGCCAATCCGGTGCCTGGGCGCTCACCCGCCGTATCCTACGAAGGTGCCCGTGATGGAGAAGACCCCCGCGCAGCACGAGGCGGTCACCCACCCCGGCGGGCCGCTCCTGATCCTCGCCGGCGCCGGCACGGGCAAGACGCACACGCTCGTGGAGCGCTTCGCCTGGCTGTCGGAGCACGGCACGCCCGCGGACGCCATCCTCGTGCTGACGTTCTCAAGCGCCGCGGCCGACGAGCTGCGCGAGCGGATCGAGACGCGGGTGGGCGCACTGGAGGTGTCCTACGAGGAGCTCTCGGTCACGACGATCCAGGCGTTCTGCGCGCGACTGCTGCGCGACGAGGCACTGGAGGCCGGCATCGACCCGTTCGCCGCCCCGGTCACCGCCGCCGACCGGCTCGCGATGCTGCTCGAGCGCATCGACGACCTGCCGCTCGCGTCCCACGACCTGCGCGGCAACCCGAGCGCGCTGCTCGGCTCGCTGGTCCAGCGCATCGACCGGCTCAAGGACGAGCTGGTCACGGCGCGCGACTATGAGGCGTGGGCCACCACGCTGCCGGAGGAGAGCGAGGCCGAGCGGGTGCGCGCCGCGCGCGAGCGCGAGTTCGCCGCCATCTACACCGCCCACGACCGGATGCTCGGCGAGGCGGGAACGCTCGACTTCGGCGACCTCGTCCTGCACGCGTTCCGCCTCCTGCGCGAGAAGCCGCACATCCGCCAGCGGTTGGCGGCGCGCTTCCGCCACGTGCTCGTGGACGAGTTCCAGGACACGAACTTCGCCCAGAACCTGCTGCTGCGGCTCCTCGTGGCCGAGCACGGGAACGTCACCGCGGCGGCCGACGACGACCAGGCGATCTACCGCTTCCGCGGCGCGTCGACGAAGAACATCGCCGACTTCCGCGCCGAGTGGCCCGAAGCCGCGGTCGTGCGCCTGACCGAGAGCTTCCGCTCGGGGGAGAACATCCTCACCGCCGCCCACGCCGTCGTCGCGCCCGACGCCGACCGCTTGCCCAAGCGGCTGCAAGCGCGCGCGGGGACGCCGGCGGGCGAGGTCGCGTTCTGGCGCTGCGCCTCCGAGCGCGCCCAGGCACAGGCGGTCGCGGCCGACGTCGAGCGGCTGGTGTCGCGCGACGAGCGAAGCGGTGACGAGCCCTCCGGCCGAGGCAGGATCGCCCCGGAGGACGTGTGCGTGCTCGTGCGCTCGGTCAAGGGCGAGGGACAGGCCGTCGCCGCGGCGCTGGAGGAGCGCGCCGTCCCCTACCGGCTCTCGGGCGCCGCGGCGTTCTTCCAGCGCGCCGAGGTGCGCGACCTGCTGGCGTGGCTGCGGCTGCTGGTCGACCCGGGCGACGCCGGCGCGGTCGTACGGGCGCTGGCCCGGCCGCCGATCGAGCTGCGCGCGATCGACCTCGCCCGCTGCACGCAGATCGCCCGCCGGCGCAAGCTCGACATGGTGGCCGCGCTCGGGGCCGCGCTGGAGTCGCCGCAGATCCCGCCCGAGGCGCGCGATCGCATCCACGTCTTCCTCAAGCTCTACCGCTCGGCCGCCGGGGCGATCGACTCGACGCGGCCCGACCTCTACGTGCACCGGCTGATCGAGCGCCTCGGCCTGCGCCGCCAGCTGCTGTTCGCCGCCTCCACCGAGGTGGTCGAGCGGCTGGTGAACCTGGCGAAGTTCGGCGAGCTGGCCGCCGACTACCTGCGCCGCTCGCCCCAGGCCACCGCGCGCGAGTTCGGGCGCTCGATCGCCGCCGTGGCCGACGCCGGGCTGCGCGAGGAGGAGGCGGCGGCAGCCGAGCGTCCGCGCGGCGTGCGGGTGATGACGATGCACGCCGCCAAGGGGCTCGAGTTCGACCAGGTGTACGTGCTCGGCGCGATGGCCGCGCGCATGCCGGGCCCGCGCCGGCGCGCGCTCGAGCCCATCCCGGACGCGCCGATCAAGGAGGCGCTGCCGCCGGACTCCAAGGCCGCGCACGTCGACGAGATGCGGCGGCTGCTCCACGTCGCGATGACCCGCGCGCGGCGGCGCCTCGTGCTCGCCTACCCGGCGGTGACGGAGCGCGGCGCGCCGCAGCCGCCGTCGCCGTTCGCCGAGGAGGCTCGCGCGGCGGTCGGCGGGGAATGGGAGGCGCGCGAGGAGGAGCTGTTCGGGCCGGCCGAGACGCTGCAGTCCACGTTCCGGCTGCTGCGCGACGAGCTGCTCACGACCGTCGCGCAGGTCGGCGGGCGGCTCGGCGAGCTGCGCTTCGACACCGACCTCGACGTCTCGCACGCGGTCGTGCGCTACCTGGAGGTGCTCAAGCTCTCCGCGCTGATGGAGCGCACGCGCGACGGCTCGCTCACCGTCGCCGAGGCGCTTCCCGAGGTCAACGCGCGGCTGCTGCAGGCCGCCACCGCCGAGCAGCGAGAGATCTTCGAGACGTCGGCGCTCGACGAGTACCTGCTCGACGCCGAGCGCGACGAGAAGCTGCGCGCGCGCGCGGTGGCGCAGCGCTCGGAGCCCTCGCTGGAGCAGTTCCTGCCGCGCCGCGGGGACGGGCTGGCGCTCAGCGCGAGCGACATCGAGACCTACCGGACCTGCCCGCTGAAGTACAAGTTCGCCCGCGTGTTCCGGATCCCGTCCGAGCCGACGCTCAACCAGCGCTTCGGCATCCTCGTCCACCAGGTGCTCGAGCGCTTCCATCAGGGCGGCGCCGCGGCGGGTTCGCTGCCCGAGCTGCTCGGCCTGCTGGAGGCCGGCTGGCGCCGCGGCGGCTTCGGCGACTCCGAGGAGGAGCGCCAGCTGCGGGCCAAGGCCACGCAGGCGCTGCTGCGCTACCACGAGCGCTTCCAGGGCGAGGACGCCGAGCCGGTCTGGTTCGAGCGCGGGTTCTCGTTCAAGCTCGGCCCGCACCTGCTGCGCGGCCGCGTGGACCGCGTCGACAAGCTCCCGGACGGCGGCTACGAGCTGATCGACTACAAGACCGGCCGGCCGAAGTCCGCGACCCAGCTGCGCGAGGACGTCCAGCTGTCGCTCTACGCGGTCGGCGCACGCGAGTCGTGGCAGCTCGAGGCCGCCCACCAGGCCTACTACTACGTGCTCGACGACGAGAAGGTCCCCGTCGAGCGGTCCGCCGAGGACCGCAGCTGGATCACCGACACCGTCCTGGAGGTGGCAGACGGGATCCTCGGTCAGGGCTTCGAGCCGACGCCGTCGTGGTCGGCCTGCTCGATGTGCGACTACCGGATTGCGTGCCCGGCGGCCGAGAAATAAGGGCGAGGCCCGGTCAAGCCCGCGAGGCGAAGCCGGTGGCGAGGCCTCCGGCCGAGACAGGGGATGTCCGGCCTCGACATCAGAACGCCGTCTGGATGACCGGCGGAGCTGCTCCGTCGCGCGGGCTAGGTCGGCGGACTGCCGCGCTGGCGCAGGAAGCGCTGGAACTCGCGCGCCAGCACGTCGCCGGACGGGAGCTGGGACGGATCCGGGCGCCCCTCCTCCTCGTCGGCCGTGCGCTCGAGCTTCTCCACGAACGCCTGCACGTCGGGGTCCATCTCCACCGCGCGGGAGACTTGGCGCTCGTACTCGCCGGCGGCGTCCTCGAGCTCGGCGGCGTCGACCGTGATGCCGACGAGGCTCTCGAGGCGGCGCAGCAGCGCGAGCGAGCCCTTCGGGTTCGGGACGACCGCGACGTAGTGCGGCACCGCGGCCCACAGCGACGCGCTCGGCATCCCGGCGTTCGCGCAGGCATCGTGCAGCACGCCGACGATCCCCGTCGGGCCCTCGTAGGTGGGCGGCTCGAGCGCGAGGCGCTCGACCAGCGCCTCGTCCGAGGCGAACGCGGTCACGTTGACCGGCCGCGAGTGCGGCACGTCGGCCAGCAGCGCGCCGAGCGTCACGACCATCTGCACGCCGAGCGCCTCGGCCAGCTCGACCACCGTGTCGCAGAACGTGCGCCAGCGGTAGGCGGGCTCAGGGCCGGAGAGGGTCACGAGGTCGCGCGGCGCGCGCGGCACGCGGGCCTCGTGGACCTCGATGTCGGGCCACTCGATCACGCGATGCTGGCCGCCGGCGAGGCGCACCGTCGGGCGCGTTGCCTGGAAGTCGACGAACTCCTCGGGATCGATCACCGCGAAGCGCTCCGCCCCGAGGCCGGCGCCGAGGAAGGTGAGGGCGGAGGAGGCGGATTCCCCTGCGTCGTTCCAGCCCTTGAAGGCACACACCAGCGCTGGTGCGCGAAGCCCGTCCGGGCGGCGATCCCAGCGCAACGGCTGCATGTGAGAGCACGGTAGCGGACGGGCGCTGCCGTTCCGAAGCGCACCCGTCCGCCGCGCACACCATCATCGGGTCGGTGCCCGCGGCAGAGCTCAGCGCGTTGCGCGCCGGCGACGAGGTCGTCGGCGTCTACGCGTGCACACGCAAGGACCGCCTGACCGCGCGGACGGGCGCCCCGTACCTGGCGCTGGAGCTGCGCGACCGGACCAGCGCGCTGCCGGCCCGCGTGTTCCGCGACGCCGACCTGCTCGGCGGGCGCTTCGACCGCGGCGACCTCGTGCGCGTGCAGGGCAGGGTCGAGCGCTTCCGCGACGAGCTGCAGGTCGAGGTCCGGGCGATCGAGCGCGCCGACGGCGCCGACCCCGCGGCGTTCCTGCCGGTCGCCTATCGCAACCTCGACGAGCTCGACGGCTTCCTCGAGCACCTGGCCCGCGAGGTGCACGAGCCGTCCTACCGTGCGCTGCTCGAGCGGATGCTCGACGGTGCGTCGCTGCGCGCGCGGTGGCGCCGCGCGCCGTGCACGCGCGGCGGCCACCACGCGTATCTGGGCGGGCTGCTCGAGCACACGGTGGCGGTCGGCACGCTGGCGCTGGAGGCGTGCCAGCTGCATCCCCGGCTGAACTCCGACCTGCTGCTCACCGCGGCGCTCGTGCATGACCTGGGCAAGACGCGCGAGTTCACCTACGGCGCGGAGATCGGCCTCTCGGAGGAGGGACGGCTGCTCGGCCACGTGGTGCTCGGCCAGCAGCTCCTGGAGCCGTGGATGACGGCGCTGGCGCCCGCGCGGCGGGTGGCGCTGCTGCACTCCGTGCTGTGCCACCACGGCCCGGACGCCGCCCCGGGCCGGCGCTACGGCTCGCCGGAGGCGCTGGCGCTGCACCGCCTCAACGCGCTCGACGCCGGCATCAAGGGCGCGCTCGAGCACGGCCTCGGCTAGGTTGCGCGGAGCTCGCCCACGCGGACGCCGCGCGAGTTCACGATCGGCGCGGCGGCGAGGCCGTCCGGCACGGCGGCGGCCAGGCCGAGCGCCGAGCGGACCAGCGCGACGCCGGCCGGCGCGACGG
>JBPCNM010000146.1:0-6507 GCA_051001255.1 Solirubrobacteraceae bacterium | reverse complement strand
ACGCACAGCGCCGCGGTGAGCGCCTCCACGAGCGGGTAGCGCGGGGAGATCGGCTCGCCGCAGTCGCGGCAGCGGCCGCGCAGCGCCAGCCACGAGAGCAGCGGGACGTTGTCGCGCGCCCGGATCTGCGTGCCGCAGCCAGGGCAGCGCGAGCGCGGTTTGGAGAGCGACTCGCCGCGCGGGAGCCGATGGATGACGACGTTCAGGAACGAGCCGATCGCCAGCCCGAGCACGCCGGCGACGACGGCCGCGGCGGCGGTCATCGCGCGAGTCCGGGATCGGCGGCGTGCGAGCGCACGGGTCCGCATTCGGGCATGGCCGCCGCTCCCCTTCCGGAAATGCGCCGTGCGCTACGGGCGCTCGGCGACCGCGAGGCCCGCGGCGACCGTGAGCCGGCCGGCGTCGGCCACGCCCTCGTCGCTCGCGACGGTGACGGCCTCGACGGGCATGCGCAGCAGCTCCGAGAGCCGCTCGGGCAGGCCGGGGACGTCGACGCACGGGCCGGTGAGCACGGCGCGGTCGACCGCCTCCGCGCTCTCCTGCATGCGGTAGAAGTTCAGCGAGTTGCGCACGGTGTCGGCGATCTGGTGCACGCCCTCGTCGAGCGCCGAGCGCGCGGCGGCGACCAGCTCGGCGTCGCCGTCGAGCTGGTCGAGCGGCGTGACGAGGCCGACGTGCATCATCCACTGGCGGGCGTGCTCGAACGTGAGGCCCCGGCGCTCGGACAGCGTCGCCGCCATCGCGTCGATGCCACCCGCGGCCGCGCGCGTGAACAGGCAGCCCGCCTCGTTGGCGACGGCGACGTTGACCAGGCCGGCGCCGTTGATGAACAGCACCGCGCGCCCGGCCTGCTGCACGACGTCGACCGCCCGGACCATGCCGAAGGCCGAGAGGTCTAGGCCCTCGAGCTCCAAGCCGGCCTCGCGGACGGCGCCGACGACGCGCTCGACCATCTCTCGGCGCACGGCCACGACGACGACGCGCGAGCGCGGCCCGTTGACGGTCTGCACCGTCCCGAGCGGCTGCATGTCGAGGATCGCCTCGTCGATCGGCATCGGGATCTGGTCGGGCGCCTGCAGCCGCACGGCGGCGAGCAGCGCCTTCTCGTCCTCCATCACCGGCACGTCGAGCGTGCGCACGACGATGCGCTGGTTGGCGATGCCCAGGCGCACGCGCCTGGGCAGGTCGTGCTCCTCGAAGAGCGTGCGCAGCGTCTCGGTCAGGGCGGCCGGATCGGTCACGTCGCCGTCGCGCAGGACGCCGGGGCGCAGGTGCGCCACGGCGCCGCGCTGGAGCGTCAGCTTGCCGTTGACGTGAACCTCGGCGGCGGCCGCGTGGCCTGGGTCGAGCTCGAGCCCGCCGACGGAAGTCTTGGATGCGCGCTTTCTCTTGAACACGGGTGCTGTATCGGCACGTGCGCGGGGGGGCTTGAGGCCGGTCAAACACGAAGCGGGCCCCGTAGGGCCCGCTTCACGCAGCAGCGCATCGAGGGTGGTCGAACTACCAGCTGCTGAGGCTGTTGCAGCCACCCTTGTCTGGGTCGTCGCAGGCGCGCGTAACGACGCCGGCGGTGTTCTTGATCTTGTAGACCGTCAGGTCGTTGGACTTCGAGGTGACGGCGACGGTGTAGCCGTCGGCAGCGAGGCCCGACAGCGCGAGACCCTGAGCGTTCCCCAGCGCCGGCTCGATCGCGATGAGCTTGGCCTTGGTGGCGGTCAGGTAGGTCTGGTTGTCCGTGTAGTACGTCTCCATCGCGGTCTGGGCGGTGCGGACGTTGCTCTTGGCCTCGGAGTCCTGCGCCTTGGCGCGCTGATTGAGGAAAGCGGGGAGGGCGATCGCGGCAAGGATGCCAATGATCAGAATGACGACCAGAAGCTCGATCAGGGTGAAGCCCTTCTCGGAATGAGCGCGCTCGCGGAGCTTGGTGAGCATGAAGTGTGAACCCTCCTGAGGGGTCGTGTGGGCCTGTTGGTAGGACGCGCCAGGGCCTCGGTCACTTCGCCTCCGCGCTGCGGTGGCAACCCGGCTGACTCCATCCGGGAGCTCCGTGGTTTTGCGTCACGCCCTTGCGGGCGCTTTGCCTTTTGCACCTTGGTTGGCTGGCACCCGGGGTATCGGCAAATGGGGTCCAGGACTTAACGCTTTCGAGGCATTTCTCAACACGGGCTAAGCTCGGCGGATGCTGGCGCGCCGTCTCCTGCTCCTCGCCGCGGTGCTGATGCTCCTCACGGCGCTCGCCGCGGGCATCGCGCCCGACCCCGCCCCGGTGGAGCCGCCGCCCGCGACGAGCGCGGCGCCGGCGGGTAGGTTGGTGGAACTGAGCCTGTCGGCCGCGCCGAGCTCGGGCGAGGATCAGCGCGTCAAGGCGCATGTCGGAGATCTGATCGAGCTCGAGGTCAGTGGCGACCTGCTCGACACCGTCCAGATCGAGCGCCTCGACCGGCTGGATCCGGTCGAGCCGACGACGCCGGCGCGCTTCAACCTGATCGCCGAGGAGGCGGGGGTCTACCCCATCCGGCTCGTCGAGGCCGACCGGCGCATCGGCCGGCTCGACATCAGGCCGTAGCGCGGCGCGCGGCCTGGGCGTCGTGGCCGAGGACGAAGCGGCCGGTGCCGTCGCACCAGGGGCAGGGCACCTGGCTGGGCTCGCCGCCCTTTCCGGAGACGACCTTGCCGGTGCCGCGGCAGGCGTGGCAGCGTTCGGAGTCGTAGGGCTCGTCGCTCACGGCGCGCGACCTTAGCGCACGCCCGAACCGTCATCTCATGCCGGGCGGCGCCACCGACGTGCCCGCGCGCGGGTCCTCGCCGGAGCGGCGCAAGACCGGGTCGGCTGGAACGTCGGTCGGCAGCGAGCGGCGCATCGCCGGCGGCACCTCGCGATCGGTCAGCGGCCGCGCGATCCCGTAGCGGTGAAAGATCTCGTCTGCGCCGACCGTGTCGGCCAGCCGCAGCAGCAGGCCGGGCACCGCGGGCTCGCCGAGCGGGGAGCGCGCCGCGAGCGCCGCGACCCAGTCGGGGGCGAAGCTGCGCGTCACCACCTCGCCGCCGAGCGGCTTGGTGAAGAGCAGCACGCCGTTGGGCGCATCCTGCTCGGCGAGCGAGGGTAGGAGGCTGCCGTCGCGGCTGGTCCACAGCCAGCCCTCGATGCCCTCCTCGCGCGGCACCACGGCGGTCTGCGACAGCCGCCGCAGGACCGGCAGCCGGCCGGTCATGTGGCCCGCCTTCGCCGGGCCGGCGTCGATCGCGGCGAGCGCAAGCGAGCCGAGCGGAACGACGAGCGGCGCGACGAGCGCCCCGTCGTGCTCGATCACGAGGCCAGCCGGTGAGAACCGGAGCGCGTGGGCGCCAGCGACCCCGCGCCGGCGTCGGCCACGCGGCTCCTCGAGCCGCACGACCAGCTCGCGGGGCGCTTCGGCCGGTGCGCCGTCGGGCGGGGCCGCCGAGGCGCTGGGCGGTGGGACGCTCACCTCGCCGGCAGCTGCTCGTTGATCCGCATGGTCTTCCACTTCACCTCGACCGGATTCAGGAAGTACGGCGGCGTCCGGTAGCGCAGGCGGTCATCATAGTTGTAGTTCTTGCTGTAGCCGTTCGGCGTCGTCCCGCTCTGGCCGACCGGGCCGCGGTAGTACTGGCCGATCGCGCCCTTGACGTTGAGCGTCCCGAGCCGCTCACCGCAGTTGTGGCGGTCCACGATGAACGAGTGCTTGACCGAGAGGATCGCCGCCTCGATAGTCACGTTCTTCATCGCGGCCTCGTTGCGGTCGCAGTCGCTGGAGCTGACCTTGTGGTAGACGCGGACGTAGTTCGCGGCGACGAGCCCGAGCACGTAGTCGCCGTTGCGCGTGAGGCCGGCGTCCGGCAGCGACCATGCTTCGGGGTCGGGCACAGGCGCCGCGTTGGGCTTGACGATGATGTCGTCGGCCGAGGCCACCGTGAGGTTGCCGGTGTACTGACCGCTCACATAGGTCTTCGCGCAGCCCTCGGTCTCGCCGTAGGTGGCCTGGAGCGGAGACGTCGTGTTGGTGCAGCTGCTCAGCTTGTCGTTGTAGATGACGCCGTTGGCGGGCAACGGGCGCACCTCGCCGTTGAACCCGGCCTGTGCGTTCCAGACCTTCATGCCCCCACCGGCCTGGAACTCGATCGTGCTCTTGCCGAACAGGAGCAGGCCGCCGCTCGCCGCGACCGCCTTGAGCGACTGGTTGTCCGGGGGCATGGTCAGCGTCTCGGCGCCCAGCCGAAACGGGCCGCTGAGGATTGGTGTGCCGCTGCAGCCGGCGTTCTGCACCCAGCCGTCGTCGTCCGTGGTCCCCGCCACCTCGAGCTTGTCGCCCGGGTTGCGGCCGAAGGTCGGGGTACCGCAGACCATCACCGAGTCGTCGTTGGTGTGCAGCGGCCCGTTGAGCGAGTCGGTGCTCGGGAACTGGATCTCGACGCAGCTGGACGGACGCTGGCTGCGGGTCTTGTTGCAGTTGAGGTTCGCCGCATCGCGCAAGGTCTGGGTCGTGTACGCCGCCGGGTCCTGGGTCTCCCAGTGGGTGAAGTACAGGTAGTCGAGGAAGCCCGTACGGCGGAACGTCGCGTTGAGCGTGCGCCGCAGCGTCGAGGCCGCGTTCGGGCGACCGGTCACGCGGATCCGGAAGGTGCCGTTGGTCGGGTCGATCATCGACTCGGCGCTGTCGTTCTCACAGGCGGTCCTGCCGGCCGCCGGGATGAGCTCGATCACGTACTGCGCGTCGGACCCGGCGACGTTGCGCCAGGGCCGCGCCCCGGCACCGTCCCACGGCTGGCTCACCGGGTTCTCCTCGGTCGCGTTCGGCCGCGGGGCATCGTCGCACTTGAGCCAGTAGTCGTTGTCCGCGTTGAGGTGGAACTGGTAGAAGTTCACGCCCGATTCGGCGGCGGCGTACGCGGACTTGCGGTCCTGCGAGTCGCGGGAGATCGGGAGGTCGCCGTTCGCGGCCGCGAACCCGGCGGCCACGAACATGCCGGTCGCGATCATCACCATCACGACGAGGATCATCGAGAAGCCCTCGTCGGCGGCGAGGCGGCGCTGCAGGCGGGAGGTGATCAGGCGCATGTGGGATACGGTGCTGGGTCGTTGGGGTCGGCCGCGCGGATCGAGATCCGGTCGCGCAGCGTCAGGGATGCGGCGGGAGTGCCGGTGACCTGCTCGGAGCCCGCGCGGGTGACGAAGGCGAGGTCGATGCGGGCGATCCGGGCGCGCTCAGCCGCGGCCGGATTGATCACCTCGACCGTCGGCGTTGCGGCCGGTCCGAACGCGTAGTAGCGGAAGATCGCCGGGCTGCCGTCGGGCAGCCTGCTCTCGTCATCGGTGTCCGGCACGACGTTGGTCACGAGCACCTTCCTGCTCGGCGGCTCCTGGAACATGAGCGGGACTACGCCGGTGGACCTGTAGCGGTCCTCGACCAGCCGCCGCCCCGCCGGGTCGTAGGTCAGGACGCGCTTCTCGATGCGCGACACGAAGCTCGCCGTCCCGTCGGTCAGGTCGACGTAGAACGTCGTCGAGAACGGGCTCGCGGCGGCGATCGCCGGCTGCGGGGCGGTCGGGGTGCCGGCCAGCACCTCGCTGGGGAGGCACACCTGCGAGCGCAGCGCGCGGGTGATGACGTCGAGCGCCTGGCGGCCGCGCTGCGTCGCCTCGACGCGCGCCTGCGTCTCGCCCGTGCGCCGGATCGCGGTGTCCAGCAGCGCGAACGCGGCGAGCATGATGATCGTCGCCATCGTGATGCCGATCAGCAGCTCCGGTAGGGTGAAGCCGTCGGCGCGGCGCATCTGGTGAGTCATGGCGTCGGGGCAGGCCATCCGGACGCGTCCGAGCACTTGCTGTTCTTCTGGAGCGTGCCGGCGGCGCTCCAGTTGAGGTCGAGCTCGTCGGGCGTCGGGTCACCGTCGGGCGACGTGTTCTGGACGGTCCCGAAGTTGCGCCGGTTCTTGAAGATGCCGCCCTCCTTCAGTCTCGCGTCCGCGCAGATCTGCCACGTGCCGAAGGGCAGGCCCGGGTCGAACTCGACGGCCCCACCGGTCGTGCCCGGCTTCTTCGTGACGAAGCCGACCAGGGCGTTCGAGAGCGCGCGCCCCGTGGGATAGGACTGCAGGCCCCAGGTGGTGTCCGCCTCGGCACTCTCGAGTGTCTCGACGCACGCACCCGGCCCCGCCGGCACGAGGAGCTTGGCGACGACGTTCGCGTTCCCGAGCCACGTGCCACCGTTCTTGATCCGGAGCGGCAGCGCCGGCAGACGCACCGGGGCGGTGCGGGTGTAATCCACGCCCGGTTCGCTGAGCTGGCGCGCGTTGACCGCCGCCCATGCCTGGTTGAGCGGCGTGTCCGGGCTCTCCTCGGCGCACTTGCCCGCGTAGATCCCGTAGCCGGTCTCGAACGGGAACAGGTTGGTCGCGGTGATCGTGGCCTGCGGCGCCGGCGGGCTGGCGGTGCCGGCGAACACGCGCGGGCCGATGGGCAGGCCGGAGTTCGACAGCGAGAGGCTC
>JBPCNM010000145.1:0-7824 GCA_051001255.1 Solirubrobacteraceae bacterium | reverse complement strand
CGGCCCAACTGCTCGAAGCGGTCCCGCGAGACGCGCGCGTTGCGCGCCGGCCCGCGCTCGCCGCTGACCTGCAGCAGCACGCCCGGCAGCCCTTCGCGGTTGACCTCGCCCTGCTCGCCCACCGTCAGCGGCAGCGCGCGGCGGGCCCACTGGGCGCTGGCCCGCGCGCCACCGGGGTCGCTGCCGACCTCCTGGCGCACCGCGGTTTCCACCGTGCGCTGCCAGCCCAGCGGCGGCTGCGCGCGCCCGTTGGACCACGGGACGACCCACGGCTTGTGCCAGACCGCGGACGCCAGGTCGCCGAGCACGAGCACGCCGTCGATCGCGGCAGGATCCTGCGCGCGCGCCCATGCGCGCGCACCGGCGCCCCCGCCGCTGCCGCCGGAGGTCGAGACGAGCACGAGCGTCTTGCGCAGGTCGCGCCCGACGAGCTGCCGCGCCCCGGGCGCCGCGGGCTCCCGCTCGCTCGTGGGGTCGCGGGTGCGGAAGATGCGCGCGAGCTCCAGCAGCGCCGCGGTGCCCGACAGGTCGGCCAGCCCGGGAGCGTCGAGTGAGTCGCGGTGGGCCAGGACGACGATCCGGCGGCTAGAGAGACCGGGGCGCACGCCGACGACGGTCTCCAACTCGGTCTGCCCGTCGACCGTCCGGCCCTGGTCGCGCGTATGGGTTACGCTGAACCCGGCCGCGCGCAGCACCTCGTCGACGCGCGTGGCCAGCGCCGCGTCGCCCGCCGAGCCCGGACGCCGCCGTCCGAACGCGTCACCCAGCTGCAGCAGCGAGTCGCGCACGCGCACGCCCCCGCCCCCGTACGCGCGATCGGGATCGAACGCGTCGGCCACAGCCCGCGTGCGGACCGCCGACGGGCGGCCCTGCAGCGAGAAGGCGACGACGAACAGCGCGATCAGGGCGGGGAGGAAGGCCGCCCGGTAGACCCGGACGTCGAGCACGACTATGCACGGTATCTACGCTTCCCGTATGCCGGATCGCGCAGCGCGCATTCTCCTCGTCGACGACGAGCAGCCGATCCAGACGCTGCTGTCGTTCCCGCTGCAGCGCGACGGGTACGAGGTCGTGCACGCGTCCGACGGCCGCGAGGCGCTCGCGCGCTTCGCCGAGCAGACGTTCGACCTCGTGGTGCTCGACGTGATGCTGCCCAAGATGGACGGCCTGGAGGTGTGCCGCCGGCTGCGGGCGCGCTCCTCGGTCCCGATCATCATGCTCACCGCCAAGTCGGAGGAGATCGACAAGGTGCTCGGGCTCGAACTGGGCGCAGACGACTACATCACCAAGCCGTTCTCGATGCGCGAGTTCCGCTCGCGCGTCAAGGCGGCGCTGCGGCGAGCCGGGATGGCGCGGCCCGAGGAGGGCGACGAGCAGCCGATCGAGGTGCTCGCACTCCGGATCGACCCGGCCAAGCGCACCGTCACGCTCGACGGCAAGCCCGTCCCCACCACGTTCGTCGAGTTCGAGATCCTCACCTCGCTCGCCTCCAACCCGGGCCGGGTCTACACGCGCGACATGCTCCTCTCGCGCGTCTGGGGCGACTCCGCCTACCGCGACCCACGGACGATCGACGTCCACATCCGCCACCTGCGCGAGAAGCTCGAGGCCGACGCCAAGGAGCCCGAGTACGTCTTCACGGTGCGCGGCGTGGGCTACCGGTTCCGCGACACCGCCGAGGAGTGACGATGCCGCGACCGCTGCGGTCGCTCCGCAACCGCCTGACCGTCATCTTCGCCCTCATCGTCGCGGGGGCGATCGGGATCGTCTACTTCTACGTGACGCCCCAACTGGAGGACCAGCTCGTCGCACAGAAGCTCGAGCGGTTGGCGACCGAGGCCGAGCGCGAGTCCGAGCCCTTGAGGCAGGAGGTCGGCACGGCGACGCCGCAGCGGGATCTCGAGCGGCTCGCGATCCGGTCGTCCACGCGCGCGAGCGCCGAGGTCACCTTGCTCCAGGTGAGTTCCGGGACGCCGCGCCAGATCTCCCGCGTCGCGGACTCCAACCCCGGCGGTCCCGACATCGCCGACATCGCCGAGCAGGCGGCTGACGCACGCGGGCCGGTGACGAGGACCGAGGCGACCAACGTCGGCCGCCAGGCGGTGGCCGCGATGCCGCTCATCCGCAACGACCGGGTGCGCGGCGTCGCCGTGTTCGTCGACTCGCTCACCGACGTCGAGGCCAACGTGGAGCTGATCCGCGGGCGGATCCTCACGGCGGGCGCCGTCGCGCTCGTGCTCGCCGCGCTCGGCGGCTTCCTGGTCGCCCGCATGCTCACCGCGCGCGTCAAGCGGCTCGAGCAGGCCGCCCGCAAGGTGGCGGCGGGCGACTTCTCCAACCCGATCCACGCCGACTCCGAGGACGAGCTGGGCCAGCTCGCGACGGCGTTCGACGACATGCAGCGCCAGCTCGCGCGGCTCGACACCGCGCGCAAGCAGTTCATCGCGTCGGCCTCGCACGAGCTGCGCACGCCGATCTTCTCGCTCGGCGGCTTCCTGGAGCTGCTCGAGGACGAGGAGCTCGACGAGGAGACGCGCGCCCAGTTCCTCTCCCAGCTGCGTGGGCAGGTCGCCCGGATGCGCAAGCTCGCCACCGAGCTGCTCGACCTCTCGCGGCTGGAGTCCGGTGCGCTGGAGCTGCGGACGGAGCCAACCGACGTGGGCCAGCTGGCACGTGAGGTGGCAGGCGAGTTCACCCCGGCCATCACCGCCCACGACGCCCATCTGCGGGTCGACGCGGCGCCGGACCCGATCGAGATCGAGTGCGACCCGGAGCGCGTCGCGCAGGTCGTGCGGATCCTGCTCGACAACGCGCTCGTGCACACGCCGAGCGGGACGACGATCGTGGTTTCGGCCGCGCGCGAGCACGGGCATGTCACCCTGGTGGTAGCCGACTCGGGCCTCGGCATCCGCCACCAGACCATGCCGCACATCTTCGAGCCCTTCTTCACCTCCGCCGACGGCGCCCGTGGCGCCGGGCTCGGCCTGGCCATCGCCCGCGAGCTGGCCGAGCGCATGCACGGCGAGCTGACGGTGCGCTCGGCGCCGGGCGAGACGGCGTTCAAGCTGACCCTGCCCGCATGAGCCGCCCCACGCTCGCCCTCCTCGTGGCGCTCGCTGCGCTGCCGCCGACCGCCGGGTGCGGCTTCGGGGACGGCGACGAGGGGGACAAGGCCGCGCCCGCCCGCACGACGACGCGGGTCGAGGTCATCCGCAGCCTCGGCAAGGGCGACGGGTTCGACCCGCAGGCGATCTACAAGGAGGAGGCGCCCGGCGTGGTCACGGTCGTCTCTCTGTTCGGCTCGGACACGCTCTCGGACCTCCAGGACTCAAGCGGCGGCGTCGGCTCCGGCTTCGTGGTGAGCGGCGAGGGCGAGATCGCCACCAACGCCCACGTGGTGACGACCGGCGAGGTACCGGAGCTGCGCAAGGCGCGGCAGGTCTACGTGGAGTTCGCGGACGGCAACCAGGTCGAGGCGACGGTCAAGGGCTATGACCCCGAGGCCGACGTGGCGCTGCTCAAGGTCGACCCCGCGGGCCTCACCCTGCGGCCGCTGCCGCTCGGGCAGTCCGACGAGGTCGAGGTCGGCACGCCGGTCGCGGCGATCGGCTCGCCGTTCTCCGAGCGCCAGTCGCTCTCGGTCGGGGTGGTGTCGGCGGTGGACCGTTCGATCTCCGGCCTCACGGCGTTCCAGATCTCGGGCGCGATCCAGACCGATGCCGCGATCAACCCCGGCAACTCCGGCGGCCCGCTGGTCGACGCGCAGGGCGAGGTGATCGGGATCAACCAGCAGATCAAGACGAGCTCCGGCGGCGGCGAGGGCGTCGGCTTCGCCGTTCCCGTGGACGTCGCCCGGCGCTCCCTGGACCAGCTGCGCGCGAGGGGCAAGGTGTCCTACGCCTACCTGGGCGTGGAGACGGTGCCGATCTACCCGCAGCTGCGCGAGCGCTTCGACCTTCCGGTCGGCAAGGGGGCGTGGCTGCAGGACGTCGCGGCCGGCGGTCCGTCCGAGCGAGCCGGGCTCGAGGGCGGCGACGCCGCCAAGACGACGTTCCAGGTGCGCCGCTACCGCACGGGCGGCGACGTGATCACCAAGCTCGACGGCCGGCCGGTCGAGGATCCCGACGACCTGTCGCGCACGGTGGCGCTCCTGGACCCGGGCTCGACGGTGACGGTCGAGGCGTGGCGGGACGGCGAGCGGCGCGACGTGCGGATCAAGCTCGGCGCCCGGCCGCTGTCCGGGCTCCAGGACGCGGGCTGATCGCCCGCGGTTCCGAGTATCGTCCGCGCCGCCCGTGCTCCAGCCCGTCGCCCTCGCCCACAAGAGCCTCGCCGACTACACGCACCTCGTGGGCCGGCCGCTGGTCGAGGAGATCCGCGAGCTCGCCGAGCCGTTGGCAGGCCGGCGCGTCGTGCATCTCTCCGCCACCGCGTTCGGCGGCGGCGTCTCGGAGATCCTCTACACGCTCGTCCCGCTCATGCGCGACGTCGGGCTCGAGGTCGAGTGGCAGGTGATCTACGGCCGCGAGGAGTTCTTCAACGCCACCAAGCTCATGCACAACGCCTTGCAGGGCAGCTCTCAGGATCTCACCGAGGAGCAGTGGGCGACCTGGGCGCAGTACAACGAGATGAACGCGCGCGAGCTCTCGGGCGGATGGGACGTCTGCATCGTCCACGACCCGCAGCCCGCGGCGCTGCGCAAGCTCGTGCCCGAGAAGGCGGCGGGCTGGATCTGGCGCTGCCACATCGACGTCTCGACGCCCAATCCCGCGACGATGGAGCGGCTCCTGCCCTACGTGCAGGACTACCCCGCGTCGCTGTTCCACGTGGCCGGCTACGTGCCGGCGGGGATGGACGGCGGCGTGCACATCGTGCCGCCGGCGATCGACCCGCTGGCGCCGAAGAACATGGCGCTATCGCTCGAGGACGCCGAGTTCGTGTGCAAGCAGTTCGGCATCGACACGAGCCGGCCGATGCTGTGCCAGGTCTCGCGCTTCGACCCGTGGAAGGACCCGATGGGGGTGATCGACGCCTACCGGCTCGTGAAGGCCGAGCGGCCCGAGGTGCAGCTCGCGCTGGTCGGCTCGATGGCGTCCGACGACCCGGAGGGCTGGGACTTCTACAACTCGACGCTCGCCCACGCCGACGGCGACCCCGACATCCACATCCTCAACAACTTCTCCAACGTCGGGGCGATCGAGGTCAACGCGTTCCAGTCGCTCGCCGACGTCGTGATCCAGAAGTCGACGCGCGAGGGATTCGGGCTGACGGTGTCCGAGGCGCTGTGGAAGGGCCGGCCGTTCATCGGCGGCGATGTCGGCGGGATCCCGTTGCAGGTGCAGAACGGCATCTCGGGCTACCTCGTGTCCACTGTCCCGGAGTGCGCCACGCGGGCGATGGACATCATCGACGACCCCTCTCTCGGCCGGGCGCTCGGGCGGCGCGGCAAGGAGCACGTGCGCACCCACTTCCTCACGCCCCGCTACCTGCGCGACTACCTCGAGATCATGCACGAGGTGCTCTGATGCCGGAACGCGCCCCGCTCGTGCTGGTCTCCAACCGAGGGCCGGTCACCTACCAGGAGGACGGCTCGGCCAAGCGCGGCACCGGCGGGCTGGCCACGGCGCTCATCGGCCTGGCCTCGCACCGCGACGCCGTCTGGATCGCATCGGCCATGACCGACCAGGACGTCGAGGTCGGCGAGCGGCACGGTGGGCAGGCGTTCGAGATCGAGGCGCCCGACGGCGGCGAGTTCCGCGTGCGCTTCGTCGCGTCGGACCCGGCGGCCTACGACCGCTTCTACAACATCTTCGCCAACCCGATGCTGTGGTTCATCCAGCACTACCTCTGGGATCAGAGCAACGCGCCGGACATCCGCCGGCACGAGGTGGAGGCGTTCGCGTTCGGCTACAACGTCGTCAACGAGGATCTCGCCGTCGCGGTGCTCGAGGAGATCGAGGGGCAGGACGAGCCGGTCGTGATGGTCCACGACTACCAGCTCTACACGCTGCCGGGGATGGTGCGACGCGCACGTCCTGACGCGTTCCTGCACCACTTCGTGCACATCCCGTGGACGCAGTCGGACGCCTGGCGCGTGCTGCCGTCGAAGATCCGCGACGAGATCTACCACGGGCTGCTGGCCAACGACATCATCGGCTTCCACACCCGCTCCTATCGGCGCAACTTCCTGCAGTGCTGCCGCGACCTGCTCGACCTCGACGTCGACATGGAGCGCGGGATCGTCCGCTGTGCCGGCCGCGAGGTCTGGGTGCGCGCCTACCCGCTGCCGATCGACTGGCGGGCGACGCAGGGCGTGGCCGCCCGCAGCCGCGTGCTGGAGTACGAGGAGCAGCTGCTGGGTCGCCGGCGCGAGTACTCCATCCTGCGCGTCGACCGCGCGGACCTGTCGAAGAACGTGCTGCGGGGGTTCACGGGGTTCGACATCTTCCTCGAGCAGCACCCGGAGTTCTCCGAGCGCATCACGTTCACCGCGCAGCTCATGCCGTCGCGGACCGACGTCCCCGAGTACGCCGAGTACCTCGAGCGGATCGAGGCGCTGGTGGCGGTCGTCAACCACCGTCATGGGACGCCGGACTGGATGCCGATCGACCTGAAGCTGCGCGACGACCTCAACGAGGCCGTCGCGTCGTACAAGCACTACGACGTGATGATGGTCAACGCCATGTTCGACGGGATGAACCTGGTGGCCAAGGAGGGACCGCTCGTCAACGAGCGCGACGGCGTCTCGATCCTGTCCGAGAACACGGGCGCGCACGAGGAGCTGGGCGAGTTCGCGCTGTCGGTCAACCCGTTCGACGTGCAGGAGCTGGCCGACTCGATCTACGCCGCGCTCACGATGGGGCCGGAGGAGCGGGCACGGCGCGCGGGCGGGCTCAAGGAGATCGTGACGTCGCGCGATCCGGGCGACTGGATCGACGAGCAGATCGCCGACATCCGCGCCAAGGCGCGCGGCGCGACGGCGCAGGATTGAGGGCTGGGCCGGCGTTTCGCTGTTCTGCCGCGGTGCGGTGGCGGCAGGGTCCGGGAACGCCGGGCATCAAGGGCGGCTGCGGCGCGGTGAGGCCCCCGGTACGCGGGCCACTGTTCGGCGGGGCCTGCGGTGATGTGGTCAGCGTTGGGTTCGGATCGGCGGGAGCCGCCCCGACGACGAGCCCGCTGGTGCGGTCGACGTCGCTCGGTCCGTGTCCGGCAGGGCGCCCGAGGTTGCCCCCATCCGGGTCCGTCAAGGTCGCGGGCCGGTCGCGAGGGTGCGTTCGACGCTGCCCATCCGGTTGCCGTCAGCCTCGTCCGGGTGAGCGGTCCGGCAGGGCGCCGCGCCCGAAGTGCCCCTGTCCACTGCAGTCAGCCTCGTCCGGGCGAGCGGTCAGGCAGGGCGCCGCCCCGAGTAGAGGCCCCGTCGGGTGCAGTCACTCTCCTGCGAGTCAGCGGTCCGGCAGAGCGCCCACCCGACGCGCGCCCGGAGATACGGGCCCGGACGTCGTGAGCGACCCGCCGCGCCGGCCCGCCGTACGACGTTCGGGTTGTCATAGGACCCCAACGTCGTGACGCATCACGGCGCGGAGCCGCCGTACGACGTTCGGGTTGTCATAGGACCCCAACGTCGTGACGCATCACGGCGCGGAGCCGCCGTACGACGTTCGGAACCATCATCGGCCTCGGGCCTCCCCTCGATGCCCTGCCGTTCGCCGGCCGCGTCCACCCGGCCACGGGCTCACCGCTCGAAGCCGAACTCCCGCTCGGCAGGTTCGATCGTGGGCACCGGCGCGGCGGACGGCGCCGCGGCTGCGGCGGCCGGCCCAGGCG
>JBPCNM010000144.1:0-4532 GCA_051001255.1 Solirubrobacteraceae bacterium | reverse complement strand
TCCTCGATGTAGTCGCCGAACGTGTACTCCTCGACCAGCCGGTCGATCACGTCGCCGACCTGCTCGCGCGCCGTCTCGCCCATGTCCTGGCCCTCGAGCACGCGGTCGCGGTACTGGTAGACGATCTCGCGCTGCTGGTTCATCACGTCGTCGTACTCGAGCACGCGCTTGCGGATGAGGAAGTTCTGCTCCTCCACCTTGCGCTGGGCGCTCTCGATCTGCTTGGAGAGCATCTTCGCCTCGATCGGCTCCTCCTCGCCCTCCTCGCCCACCGGGCCGAGGCGGTCGAGGATGCGGTAGATCCGGTCGCCCGCGAACAGGCGCACGAGGTCGTCCTCGGCCGATAGGAAGAAGCGCGATTCGCCGGGATCGCCTTGACGGCCTGAGCGACCGCGCAGCTGGTTGTCGATCCGGCGCGACTCGTGGCGCTCGGTGCCGACGATGAACAGGCCGCCGGCGTCGATGACCCGCTCACGGTCCTCTTCCACACGCGCCTCGATCGACGGCAGCACGTCGGCGAAGCGCGCGTCGTAGTCCGGATCGCCGGTCCGGAGGCCCAGCTTGGCCAGCTCGAGCTGGGTGAGGTGCTCCGTGTTGCCGCCGAGCTTGATGTCGACGCCGCGGCCCGCCATGTTGGTCGCGATCGTGACCGCGCCGGAGCGGCCGGCCTCGGCCACGATCTCGCCCTCGCGCTGGGCGAACTCGGGCTTGGCGTTGAGCACCGTGTGCGGGATGCCCTTCTCGGCCAGCTGCGCGCCGAGGTGCTCGGAGACCTCGACCGAGATCGTGCCGACCAGGACCGGCTGGCCCTTCTCGTGGCGCTCGCCGATCTCGCGCACCACGGCGCCCCACTTGCCGCCCTTCGTCTTGAACACCTGGTCGTTGCGATCCGCGCGGACCATCGGCATGTTGGTCGGGATCTGCACGACCGGGAGCTTGTAGATCTTCATGAACTCGTTGGCCTCGGTGATGGCCGTGCCGGTCATGCCCGCGAGCTTGTCGTACATCCGGAAGTAGTTCTGCAGCGTGATCGTCGCCAGCGTCTGGTTCTCCTCCTGGACGCGCGCGCCCTCCTTCGCCTCCACCGCCTGGTGCAGGCCCTCCGACCACCGCCGCCCGTCGAGGATCCGGCCGGTGAACTCGTCGATGATCTTGACCTCGCCGTCGACCACCGCGTAGTCGACGTCGCGCTTGTAGAGCGACTCGGCCTTCAGCGACTGGTTGAGGTGATTGACCAGCGGGCCGTTCTCGGCCTTGTAGAGGTTGTCGATGCCGAGGAAGCGCTCGGCCTTCTCGACGCCCTGCTCGGTCACCGAGACCGTCTTGTGCTTCTCGTCGAACTCGTAGTCGAAGTCGGCGACGAACTCCTTCTTGGTCTTCGGGTCCAGGCCCTCCGGCCGCTTGCCCGGCTTCATCACCTTGGCCAGCTTGGCGAAGCGGACGTAGAAGTCGGCGGCCTGCTCGGGCGCGCCGGAGATGATCAGCGGCGTCCGCGCCTCGTCGATCAGGATGTTGTCGACCTCGTCCACGATCCCGTAGTGGTGCATGCCGATCGGCTTGCCGTCGTCCCCGATGCGGCCGCCGTGCTGGACCTTCTCGTTCAGCGATGTCGCCATGTTGTCGCGCAGGTAGTCGAAGCCGAACTCGGAGTTGGTGCCGTACGTGATGTCGGACGCGTAGGCCGCGCGCTTCTCCTCGTAGGGCTGCATGTTCTGCAGCACGCCGATCGTGAGGCCGAGGCCCCTGTAGAGCGGCGCCATCCACTCCGCGTCGCGGCGGGCGAGGTAGTCGTTGACGGTGACGAGGTGGACGCCCTTGCCGGCCAGCGCGTTGAGCGCGACGGCCAGGGTGGCGGTCAGCGTCTTGCCCTCGCCCGTCTTCATCTCGGCGATCGAGCCGCCGTGCAGCACCATGCCGCCGATCAGCTGGACGTCGAAGTGGCGCATGCTCATGGTGCGCCGGGAGGTCTCGCGCACGACCGCGAACGTCTCGGGCAGCAGGTCGTCGAGCGACTCGCCGTTGCGGGCGCGCTCGCGCAGGCTGTCGGCCTGGGCGCGCAGCTCGTCGTCCTCGAGCAGCTCGAGCTCGGGCTCCCACTGGTTGATGCGCTCGACGCGCTTGGAGTACTGCTTGAACTGCTTGCCCTCGCCGAGGCGGAGGGCGCGGTCGAGGATCGTCATGGAGCAGAGGATAGAGCCCCGCGGGGCTCGGCTCGACCCCGCGCGCCCCCTCGCGGAGGGCCGCTGCTACGAGGCCGCCGCGGCTTCTCCGGGGTCCTCGTCGACGGCATCCGTCGCGCTCGGCGGGATCGGCGTCACCGCCCGCGCCTCGCGCCGTCCACGGCGTTTGTCGCGATGGCGCTTGACCTGCCGGGCGAGCTCGTCGGAGATCAGGTTGATCGAGCGCTTGAGGTCGCGCGAGGTCTCCCGGGCCCGGAGCGTCGTCCCCTTCAGGCGCAGCGTCGCCTCCGCCACCTGGCTGTCCGGGTTGGCCGGGTTGCGCTCCTCGAACAGCTCCACCTCGAGGACCGCCAGCGGGCTGACCTGCTTGGCGACCTTCTCGAAGCGGCGCGTCACGCACTCGCGCAGCTCGTCGGTGACCGGAAGGTTCCGTCCCTTGACCTCGATCTCCATGGGAAGGGGACTCCTCTCGTCAGACCGGTTGACCGGGCCTGCTCGATGCTAGGCCACGCGGACGCGGATGTGAACCAGTGGGCGCCATCACTCAACGATTTCGCCGCGCTGCCGACCATGAGAGAGATGACAGTCCTCGCCGATCCTCCCGCCGGGCGCCCTGACGTCGCGGTCGTCCGCCAGCCGATCGCGGACGAGCGCCATACCGTCGTGGGCTACGAGCTGCTGTTCGGCGGCGAGAGCCAGTCGCTGGACTCCGCCACCGACGCCAAGGCCACGTCGGCGCTGCTCGTCGACGCGTTCGGCGACATCGGCCTCGAGCTGCTCTCCGGCCGCCATCCCGCGTGGATGTCGATCGCGCGGAACTTCCTGATCGAGATCGGCCCGCCGCCGGTGCGGCCCGATCGCGCCGTGCTCCAGGTCGCCGCCTACGCGGCGCGCGACGACCTGCTGTCCGTCCTGCAGCAGCTTGGCCGCAGTGGCTACACGCTCGCGCTCGAGGACTTCGACGGGCGCGCGGACATCGAGCCGCTGCTGGGCCTGTGCTCGATCGTCAAGGTCAAGGTGACCGATCGCGACGACGGCACGCTGGAGGCGATCGTCGCCGGGCCGAAGCTCCACGGCGCGCTGCTCGTGGCCACCGGCGTCGCCACGCCCGAGGACTTCGCGCGCTGCCGCGCGCTGGGCTTCTCCTACTTCCAGGGCGACTTCTTCGCCAAGCCGCGCATCATCCGCCACCGCGGCGTGGGCACCGGGGGCGTCTCGTCGCTGCGCGCGCTGGGCGAGCTGAGCGCGGCCGACGCCTCCTTCGAGGACCTCGAGCGGATCATCTCCTCCGACGTCGGCCTCTCGCTGAAGCTGCTGCGCTACGTCAACTCGGCGTTCTTCGCGCTGCCGCGCAACATCGGCTCGGTGCGCGAGGCGCTCACGCTGCTCGGGACCCGCACCGTCCGCCGCTGGGCGACGGTGATGGCGATGTCCGCGATCCCCGACGCCCCGCACGAGCTGGTCGCGATCGCGCTGCACCGCGCGCGGATGTGCGAGATGCTCGCGGGCACCGCGCTGCCCGAGGAGCGCGAGACCCTGTTCACGATCGGCCTCTTCTCCGTCTCGGACGGGTTGATGGGCGCGCCGATGGAGGAGGTGCTCGAGTCGCTGCCGTTCTCGGACGAGATCCGGGCGGCGCTCCTGCGGCGCGAGGGTCCGAAGGGCGACCTGCTCTCGGCCGTCATGGCATACGAGCGTGGCGAGTTCCCGAGCGCGCCGGCCGTCCCGGCCGACCCGGGCGTCTCGCTCGCCGGCGCGTACCGCGCCGCGCTGGAGTGGGCCGACGACGCCCACGGCGCCGTCGCCGGCTGAGCTCGGCGGGTCGCGCGGGTGGGCGGCTCGGCGGCCGGGGCGGCTGCGTACGGCGGGAACCGGCGTTCGCCGGCGGATCGGCGGTCACGTCAACGGCCGCATCGAGGGGCGGGCTCGGGCGAATCGGCAGCTCCGGACCTTGCCTCCCTCAATGCCCGCGGTACGCCGCCGCTTCGCGCCGCCTTACAACGTCCGCGCGTACGTCACCGCGGTAACCCGCGCCGCCCCAGCACCCCTCAAAGCCCAGGCACAGGCCTCCAGCGTCGCGCCGGTCGTGTGGACGTCGTCGACGAGCAGAGCCGGCCCGGCGACGGCGTCCGTCACCTCGATCACGATGCGCCCCTGCTCGCGCCGGGCGGCGCGCCCGGCCTGCGTCTGGCGGGCCGCCCGGTCGCGCCGCGCGAGCACGGATGCAAGCGGCAGCTCCAGCCGCGGCGCTAGTGCGCGGGCGAGCGCGCCCGCCGGGTCGAAGCCGCGCGCACGGCGCCGGGCGCGCTGGGGCGGGACGGGCACGATCACGCCCTCGCCCAGCCGCGACGG
>JBPCNM010000143.1:0-6978 GCA_051001255.1 Solirubrobacteraceae bacterium | reverse complement strand
ACGGCGCCAGCATCGAGAACCGCTCGATCGCGGCAAAGAAACTCAAGCGCAACTCCATCACCGGTAGGGAAGTCCGCGAGTCGCGCCTTCGTGTGCCGCGGGCGAGGCACGCCGACCGGCTGGGCGGCTTCAGCGCCGCCGAGCTCAGGGTCCGCCGCCCGGATGACACGTTCCCGATCGCCGACGTCTGCGTCGAGCGAGCGCCACGCGCACCCACGCCCTATGGGAGTGGCGTCCTGCACTGCCTGGGGGTCGGCACCCCGGCGGGACCGGGCCGGCGCCTGCCCACGCACGGCGAACTCATGGCCGCGCTGGGCGCGGTGACGCTCGCTCCGGGCGGCGAGCTGACGTCGGACGTCTTTCCGTCGAGCACCAATCCCGGACGACTCGATGTGCTCTACGTCATCGATCAGGTGGGCAGCGTCGGCCTCACTCCGAACACAGCGGCGGGAGAGAAGGCCTACCGCTGCGTGACCGACCCGCTCAACTGAGCTGCCGAGCGTGACCCGCCCACCCTCCACACGAGCAGAGGAGCGATGGCTTCACTGACCGCATATCTACGCCGCCCGGACGGCGCCGGGCGCCCGGCCTTCCGTCCGGAGTGCCCGCTGTGCCGCCGTGACCGGGTCGCCGGGATGCTTCCGCCCGCGGCGGTCTTCGGTCGCCGGACCCAGGCCCTGCTCGCCGCCGGCGTACTCGCCCTGTCGTCGGCGACGCCAACCGCTGCGCTCGCCGCGGCGCCCGACCGCGAGCAGGAGGGCGCGACGGCGCCCGAGCAGGCCGCCCCCGATGCGCCTCCGAGCGATCCGGTGTTCGACCCCGGTGGGCGGCCGACCGACGTGCCGTTCAAGGCACCCCCGGCGCCGGAAGCCCAGGCCTCGCCCGACCCGGCCGACGGCACGGGTCCGGTCGAGCAAGAGCCGGCGACGGACGAAGGAGCACCCACGGCCGATCCCGGTGACGGGAGCGGCACGCAGAGCCCGAGCGGCCAGGATGCACCGCCGACGTCGGACCCCGTCCCGGCGCCATCGGCACAGACGACGCCTCAGCCGCCTGGGAGCGCCCCGGCACCACCAGCGGCAACGCCGACGGCGCCACAGACGCAGCCTGAGCCGCCGGCGGTCCCCGCGCCCCCCGAGGCCCCGTCGTCGACGCCCGCCGCACCGGACACCGACAGCGCCGCACCGTCTGACGAACGCAAGAGCGACACGGCGCTGAGGCGAGTCCCACGAATCCACGCGGCCGCGCCGGACACCGTGCAAGCGGCCCCAGCGCCATCACCGGACGCGGTCACCGCGGCTGCGACAGCGGCCCAAGTGCCACAAGCACAGCCGGCGGCAAGCTCGTCCGCCGTGCTCACCCGCAGCGGCATCGCCCAGCGGGGCGACAAGATTCACGTCGTCAGGCGCGACGAGTCGCTCTGGTCGATCGCCGACGACCGGCTGGGCGGCGACGCATCCGCCGCGCGCATCGCTCGGGAGGTCAACCGCCTCTGGGAGCTCAACAGCACCCGGATCAGCACCGGCGACCCCGATCTCCTGATGGTCGGCACGCGGCTCACGCTGCGGTGAGCGCGCGCCCATGAGAGCGCCGCAAGCGGCATGACGTCGCTCCCTGGGCTGCGCGTGCTCGGCGCGCCTCGCGCCGCCGAGCCGACCGCGAGCCTTGGAGCCGGCCACGATGCGCGACGGTGGCGCGTACATGCTCGACGCGCTCTGCCCGCGCAGGCGTCCGCGTCAGCGTTAGCATCCGGCGCCATGGCCCGTGGCGGACTGGAACCCACCGACGAACTGCTGGCGTACCTCGCGCGGTACGGCGCGCGGACCGACGAGGCGCTCGAGCGGGTCCGTGCCGAGACGGCGGTGATGCCGTCGGCGCAGATGCAGGTCGCCCCGGATCAGGGCGCGTTGATGGAGCTCCTCGTTCGACTGATCGGAGCCAAGGACGCGCTCGAGGTCGGGACGTTCACCGGCTATAGCGCGATCTGCATCGCACGCGGCCTCGCGGACGGTGGGCGGTTGACCTGCCTGGAGATGAGCGAGGACTTCGCCGCGACGGCGCAGCGCAACCTCGAGGCGGCCGGCGTCGCCGACCGGGTGGAGATTCGGATCGGGCCTGCCGCCGAGTCGCTGGCGGCGATGGCGGCCACACCGACGTACGACTTCGCGTTCATCGACGCCGACAAGCCCGGCTACCCGGAGTACTACGAGCTCGTGCTGCCGCGCATGCGGCCGGGCGGGCTGGTGCTGCTCGACAACATGCTCCAAGGCGGTGACGTGGTGTCGCCGAACTCCGAGCCCGCACGGGTGATCGACGACCTGAACCGGACGATCCAGGCCGACGAGCGCGTGGACATGGCGATGACGATCAGCGCAGACGGGCTGACGTTCGTGCGGGTCCGCTGAACCGCGGACGGTGCTCAAGCGGCCGCGACGAGCCGGTCGCGGCGCGCGAAGCGCCGCGCCTCGCCGTCCAGCGGCCGGCCGAGGTAGAAGCCCTGGCCCATGTCGCAGTGCAGGTCGGCCAGCGCGTCGAGCTGGTCCTGGCGCTCGATCCCCTCCGCCACGACGCTGACCCCGAACAGCGAGCCGAGCTCGATGATCATCGCCAGCAGCGCGTGGTCGTGCGGGGTCCGGCCGGCGCCGTCCACGAACGGCTTGGCGACCTTCAAGATGTCCACCGGCAGCGAGCGCAGGCAGGCGAGCGAGGAGTACCCCGTGCCGAAGTCGTCCAGTGCGATCCGCACGCCGAGCGCCCGCAGCGCGCCGAGCACGGGCTGCGCGGTCGGCATCTCGGCGATCAGCACGCTCTCGGTCAGCTCGAGCACGAGCCGGCGCGGCGCCAGCCCGGTGCGCTCCAGCACGTCCTCCACCACGCCCACGAGCTCGCTGGTCCGCAGCCCCTCGCCGCTCAGGTTCACGTGCACCGCGGCGTCGGCTGCGTAGCCGTCCTCCACCGACCACTCCGCCGCCTCGCGGCAGGCCTGCTCGAGCACCGCGCGGTCGATGCCGGGAATCGTGCCGGTCGCCTCGGCGGCCGGCACGGAGGTGGCGGGCGCGAGCAGGCCGTGGCGCGGATGGTTCCCGTGCCCAAGCGCCTCGGCCACGACGACCTCGCCCGAGCCGACGGCCACGATCGGCTGGTAGTGCGCGACGAACTCGCCCGCGGCGAGCGCGGCGAGGATCTCGTCGCGCGACGGCGCCTTGGTCAGGGCGTTGGGGTGCATGTCGGGCGTGAAGACCCGCACCTGGCCCTTGCCGGCCTCCTTGGCGCGGTACATGGCGATGTCGGCGTGGCGCATGAGGTCGTCGGCGTCGACGCCCGAGCCGGCGCCCGCCGACGCGATCCCGATCGACGCGCGCACCCAGCACGGCTGGCCGGCGATCGGCACGCTCTCGGACAGCAGCGCGACGATCCGGTGCGCGACCTCCTCGCCGTGACGCTCGTCGGCGTCCTCGAGCAGCACGGCGAACTCGTCGCCGCCGAGGCGCGCGGCGAGGTCGGTGGGCCGCACGCAGCGGCGGATCCGCTCGGCGGCCGCGATCAGCACCGCGTCGCCCGCGGCGTGGCCGGAGTGGTCGTTGATGCGCTTGAAGTCGTCGAGGTCGAGGAAGAGCACGGTGCTGGTGCCGCTCGGCCGGGTCAGCGACTCGTGCACGCGGCGCATGAAGAGCGCGCGGTTGGCGAGGTCCGTGAGCGGGTCGCGGTAGGCCTGGCGCTCCAGCGCGCCCTGGAGCTCGCGCATGCGCCGGATCGCCTGCTCCAGGCGGTCGAACTCGAGCGACATGCCGGCGTGCCCGGCGAGCGTCTCGAACAGGCGCAGGTCCGACGTGGTGAAGTCGGTCGTCGCGCCCAGCCGGCCGCCCAGCAGCATGACGCCGACCAGGCGGGTCTCCCCCGGGACCGGCGCGATCGCCGCCTCGGTGAGGCCGTGCTCGCCCATGTACTCCGCGAGCGCGGGCGGGGCGTCGCTGCGCGCGACCACGGCGGCGTGCTCGTCGCGCAGGCAGGCGCGCAGCGCGGTGGCCAGCTGGTGCCCGACGGGCTGCATCGTCTGCGTGACGCCGCCGGCGTCGAGCGACGTCCGCAGCGGCAGGTCGCCGCCCGCGCCGAACAGGATGATCTCCGCCGAGCGCACGCGGAAGCACTCGCGCGTGCGGTGCAGGAGGTCGACGAGCGCGGTCTCGACGTCGGGTGAGCGGCTGAGCGAGCGCGCGACGCCGAACAGGAACTCGAGCGACTGGTGCTTGGTGTGCTCGGAGAGGTAGGCGCGGTAGGCGAGGATCAGCACCGCGGCGGGCGGGATCACGAGCCAGCCCGCTGACCAGTCCTGTGCGATGAGCGTCGCGCCCGCCAGGCCGATGCTGGTGTTGGTGAGCGAGACCACCACGTCGGCGCCGAACATGCCCAGCACCTGGACGGACGGGAGCGTGCCCTCCGCCAGCGCGATGGCCGCGAGCACGAGCGCGGCGGCGACCAGCGAGCCGGCGCCGACGGCGACGAACGTCGCGGTCCACACCTGCGGCCCGATCTCGGTCGGCGCGGGCACCAGCGCCTGCAGCACGACGACGGTGAGCGTCGCCGTCAGCGCGAACTGCGCGACGTTGAAGGCCAGCTTCACCGGGGCGCTGCGGCGGATGAACAGCAGCACCAGCACAGGGCCCACGACGTGGGCCAGGATCAGCTCCTGCGGCGCAGCGAGCAGCAGCCCGACGACCAGCGGCAGCTCCGAGAGCGAGAGCGTGTGCGCGCTGCCGCGGATGTGGGCGTGGATGATGAAGACCTCGGTCGCCGCGAAGGCGACGGCGAGCGCCCACCACGGGACGTGGAAGCCGCCCGTGTACGCCGGCAGGTCGCGCACGACGCCGAGGTACAGCGCCACGGTGGCTCCGGCGGTCAGCGCGATGAGCAGCCAGATGGCTGCCGCCCGCACGCCGCCGGGCTTCTCAGCCTCCACCCTCTCCGCTCCAGTCGCTCCCCGACCAGCTGCGCCCCGACCAGCTGCGCCCGGACCAGCTGCGTCCCGACCAGCTGCGCCCGGTCCAGCCGTTCTCCCCGGTCCCCACGAGAGGGGCGGCGCCCGTCGCCTCGTCGTTCAGGGCCGCCCACAGCGCAAGCAGGTCGAGCACCGCAGGCTGGAAGGGCTGCGCCGCGGCGGCCGGAGTCGGCGTGGCGAGCGCCAGCGTGCGCGCGAGGTTCGCGCGGCCGGCGCCGTCGGCGGCGACGTCCGCGGCGGGCAGGTCCACCGCGCCGCCCCGGAGCAGCGCCTTGACCTGGTCGGGCGTCAGGTCGGGCCGGGCCTCGAGCAGGAGCGCGACCATGCCCGAGACGACCGCGGCGGCCTGCGAGGTGCCGCTGCCGCGGAAGAAGCGGTCGCCGATGCGGGCGGCGGGGAACTCCTCGTCGAGCGTCGAGCCGGGCACCCGCAGCGAGATGATGCCGGTGCCGGGCGCGACGACGTCGGGGGGGCGGACCGCGTCGTGCGACGAGAAGTCGGCCACGCCGTCATCGGCCGCGTCGGCGGTGTACCGCGTGTCGGTCGCGCCGACCGCGATCACGAACGGATCGGCGGCCGGGAGGTCGAGCCGGCCGGTCCCGTCGGCCTGGTTGCCGGCAGCGGCGACCACGGCGACCCCCCGGTTCCAGAGCTGCTCGGCGGCGTACGCGAGCGGCTCGCGCACGTACGGGCGGCGCAGGTCGACGCCGAGCGAGAGGTTCAGCACCCGGATGTCCAGGCCGTCGGCGCTGCGGTTGTCGCGCACCCAGTCGAGCGCCATCAGCACGCGCACGAGGCTCGTGACGCCGCCGGCGCCGGCCACCTTCACGCTCACGATCCGCGCGCCCGGGGCGATGCCCTCGAAGCCGGTCTCGGGATCGGCGCCGGCGATCACGCCGGCCATGTGAGAGCCATGGCCGAACGCGTCCAGGCCGCGGAGGTCGTCGTCGAAGGCGTCCGCGGAGAAGTCGGGGCCGCGCACCAGCTTGCCGGGGCCGTCGAGCGCGGCGACGCCGAGCGCGCCGGAGTCGATCAGCGCGACGTCGACGCCGGCGCCCGTGAGGTCGCCGCCCTCGACGCCCGCGGCGGCGCGGACCAGGTCCATCGACGCGCGGGCGCGGGCCGGAGCGTCGTCCGCCGCGAGCGCCACGGGCGCGACCGGGTCGGCCGCGGCATCCTGCACGGCGTCCTCGCCGCTCGCCACGGGATCGGGGGCGAGCGAGGAGCCGGCGGAGGCATCCACCGCGGCGTCCGCGATGACGTCGTCGGCGACCTCCTCGGCCGGGGCGTCGGTCGGGATCTCGGCCGGCGGCGGGTCGATCGGGCGGAACGCGGGGTCCCCGGAGGCGTCGAGCGGCGCGTCGGTGGACAGGTGCAGCGTCACGTCGCGGGCGACGGTCTGGATCGTGCGCGTGCCGCGCAGGCGCTCGATCGCGCCGGCCGGCACGCGGGCCGTGAACCCGTGCACGATCGCGAGGCGGCCCTCGACGGTGCCGCCGAGGCGCTCGACCAGCCGCTCGGCGGCGCGGGTGTGGCCGGGCTGGGCCCCGACGACGACGAGCACGCGCTTTGCTCTCGCCTGCGCCGACTCGGCGCCGAACAGCGAGAGCATGAGGAGCAGGGCGAGGATTGGACGGATAGCTGATCGAGCCATGCCTGCCCTATCGGCACGCCCGCGAAATCCTTGAGCGTTTTCTCGAACTGGCCGCCGACCACCCCCGAAACGCCCGCAAATAACGGACGAAACGGCGGCCGGACGCTAGATCATCAGTCCAGGAGCGTGGCCAGGCGCCGCTCGAGCGCCGTGGCGAGGGCCTCGCGCATCGGACCCACCTCGAAGCGCTCGACCAACTCCGCCATGAAGCCCTCGATCACGAGCCGCGTCGCGCTTGCCTTGTCGAGGCCGCGCGAGCGGAGGTAGAACAGCTGCTCGCGGTCGATCTGCGCCACCGCCGCCGCGTGCGTGCAGCGGACGTCGTTGG
>JBPCNM010000142.1:0-11338 GCA_051001255.1 Solirubrobacteraceae bacterium | reverse complement strand
CGCTCGAACAGGTCGTCGGCGTCCTGACCGCGGAGCTCCGCCGTGCGGGTGACGCCCAGTTGGAGCAGCTTGCGGGCGACGGCCGGGCGGACGTTGGGGATGGTGGTGAGGGCCTGGAGATCGGGCTCGGACGGCATGGCGACGCCCTCCTCGATACCGAGGAGCCCCTGCCTGGGGCGCCCGACTGTTCGTCTGCGGCACGCCGCCCGAGCTCGTCCGATGGGGCGGCTTCAAGGGCGCACCCGCCGACGGGACCGTAGAGTTCGGCTACGAAATCGCCGAGAGCCTGCGCGGCCGCGGCCTAGCGACCGCCGCCGCCCGCGCGCTGCTCGCCGAGGCACTGCTGGACGCGCGCGTCACGCGCGTGGTCGCCCACACGCTGGCCGAGCCCAACGCGTCCAACCACATCCTCGAGTCGCTCGGCTTCGCGCTCGCCGAGGCGGTCGAACAGGACGGCCACACCATCTGGCGCTACGCGTTCGAGGCGCCCGGGTAGCGCCTTCGCCGAGCCGCTCTATGGCCGACCCGCATCCGTAAGCGGATCCCGATGTGAGACCGCGCGTTGTGTGACGAGGCGCTCGATGACAGACCGGACGCTTCTCGGGGCAACGACATCAACGGGATCATGGACACGCTGGCCCGGACGTCGAGTTGGTTTCGCCAATCTCCGGCCGAATGGTGTTTCGCGGCCACGGCGATCTTCGGATTCTCCTGACCGCCGTCTACGGCAGCATGACGGGGCTGCGCTGGCGCGAAGAGCTCGGCGACAGCTCCGTGCGAGTGGTCGTGGGTGAGGCCACTGCCGGCGTTCAACTGTGACCGGCCAGGACCACTCCAGCGACGATGCGCTTGTCCGCGACCGGGCTACACACGGTGTTCGCGCGACGGTCAGTGGCGGCGGCAGCCTCGTCGTCACGTTGGTCGCCCGCGGCGGGTCAACGGTTGACCGGACCTATGCGAGGAAGAGGGCAATGAACGAGAAGGAGTTCCTGGCAGCGCGCTTTGAGGAGCACCGGCCGCATCTGCGGGCGGTGTCCTACCGGATGCTCGGCTCGTTCAGCGACGCCGACGACGCGGTGCAGGAGGCGTGGGTGCGGCTGAACCGCTCCGACGCCTCGGCGGTGGAGAACCTCGGCGGCTGGCTGACGACGGTGGTCGCGCGGGTTTGTCTGAACGTGCTGCGGTCGCGCGAGACGCGACGAGAGGAGTCGCTGGGGGTGCATGTCCCCGACCCGGTCGTGAGCAGCGCGGTGGGCGCCGATCCCGAGCAGGAAGCGCTGTTGGTCGATTCGGTCGGGCTCGCCCTGCTGGTCGTCCTGCAGACCCTTTCGCCCGCGGAGCGGCTGGCGTTCGTGCTGCACGACATGTTCGCGGTGCCGTTCGAGGAGATCGCGCCGATCGTCGATCGCACGCCGACAGCGGCCCGGCAGCTGGCCAGCCGCGCCCGCCGCCGCGTGCGCGGCACCGCCCCCGAGCCCGATCCCGACCTCTCGCGGCAGCGCGAGGTGGTTGACGCCTTCATGGCCGCCGCGCGCGATGGCGACCTCGAGCGGCTCGTTGCGACACTGCATCCCGACGTCGTGCTGCGCGCGGACACCGGGGCGGCGGCGTCCTCCCACGTGGTCCGGGGGGGCGAGGCCGTGGCCGGCCAGGCGCTGCTGTTCTCGCGGCTCGCCGGTCCCGGGACTGAGAGCCGCCCGGCGCTCGTCAACGGCGCGGTCGGGCAGGTCGCCTTCCGCGACGGCGAGCTGTTCTCGGTGCTCGGGTTCACCGTCGCCGCCGGCAGGATCGTGGCCATCGACATCCTCGCGGACGCCGAGCGTCTCGCTCGGCTTGATCTCGTTGACCTCGACTGAGCGCCGATCGGTCCGACAGCTGACGCCGTCACATCTGCAGGGCGGGCGGGGTCAAGAGTTCGACACCCCACACAAGCCAGCGGCACGAGACCCGGGTCAACCGCCCGCTCGGCCGCTCAGAGGAGGAACGACTCATGGAAGCGACGATCCCGCAGGCACGAATGCCGCACCCGGCGTTCGCGCTGCCTGGCGCGATGCACGCGCTGCAGGCCCTCGGCAAGGCTGTCACAGACAGCGACCTACCGCCGAGGACGCTGGAGCTGATGAACCTGCGCGCGAGCCAGATCAACGGCTGCGGCGTGTGCGCCGTCCAGCACCCAAGCATCGCCCGCAAGCTCGGCGAGACCGACGAGCGGCTCTTCGCGGTAGCGGCCTGGCGCGAGGCCCCGTACTTCGACGATGCCGAGCGTGCCGCGCTCGCTCTCACCGAGGCTGCGACGCGGATCAGCGACCGCGCCGAGCCGGTCGCGACGAGGTCTGGGAAGCGGCTGCCCGCCACTACAACCAGCAAGCGCTCGCAGCGCTGGTCGTCGCGATCGCCAACATCAACGTCTGGACCCGCCTCAACGTGGTGACCCGGCAGGTCGCCGGCCAGACGTGGTGAGCCGAGGAGCCTCATGATGATCCGCGCCACCCTCAAGCCCGACAGTGTCGCTGAGGCCGACACCGCCGTACCACAAGCTCAACCGCCGCCGCGAGGATTGGGCGACGGTCGCGGTGTGCGCGCTCGTGAGCAGAGCCGCGGACGGGACCTGCCGCGACGTGCGCATCGGGCTCACGAACACGGGATCGCGACCGATGCGCGCATCCGCCGCCGAGAGCGCCTTGCGCGGCCAGCCGCTCGACTCCCGGCAGATCGCGCAGACGGCCGACCGGGCGGCGGAGGGAACGAACCCGCTCAGCGACCACAAGGCTTCGGCCGACTACGAGCGCCACCTGGCCCGCGTGCCTGTGCCGCCGCGCCCTGGAAGAGGCCCCCAGGCCCACCACCACGCCGGCTTCGAACCGTCCGCCCTTCCGCCGGTCAACCGGACCGTATTCCAACAAGGAGCACCTATGACTGTCGCAACGCAGCAGTTCGCGGGAACCTTCCTCGCCGATCCCGACCACTCTTCGTTCCAGTTCGCCGTCAAGCACATGAAGGTGTCCATCTTCCGCGCCGACTTCGCCAGCGTGCAGGCACGGCTCGTGGGCGAGGACTCGCGGCTGTCGCTCGAGGGGCGCGCCCGAGTCGAGTCGATCTCCCTCCGCAACCCCCCGGAGTTCCGCGAGCACGTCGTGAACGGCGAGGACTTCTTCGACGCGGCCAAGCACCCGGAGATCGTCTTCCGCTCCAGCCGAGTCGAGCTTGGCCAGGACGGCAGCGCGAGCGTCGAGGGCGAACTGGAGATCAGGGGCGCCTCGCGGCCGGTGACGGCGGCGGGCACCTATCAGCCCCCGGTCGATGACCCCTTCGGCTCGGTTCGCACCGCGCTCGAGCTCGCCGCCAGCGTCGACCGCCGCGAATGGGGCATGGACTGGCAGATGCCGCTGCCCAAGGGAGGCGACGTGCTCGCCTACGAGGTCGAGCTCACCATCCACCTCGAGCTGATCAAGCAAGGGTGAGGCGGGTGCTCGTGCTCGGCCTCTGCGGGAGCCTGCGACGCGACTCCCACAACCGCCGGCTGCTCGCGGCCGCCGCACGCGGTCTCCCGCCCGGGGTCGAGTTCGAGGAGTGGACGCGGCTCGAGCAGATCCCGCCCTACAGCGAGGACCTCGACGTCGCCCCCGCCCCCGCCGCGGTGAACGAGCTGCGCGCCGCGCTGGCGCGTGCCGATGCCGTCCTGATCGCCACCCCGGAGTACAACCGCTCGATCCCCGGGCAGCTCAAGAACGTCCTCGACTGGGCCTCGCGGCCGTTCCCGCACAACGCCCTGCGTGCCAAGCCCGCCGCCGTGATCGGCGCCAGCACCGGACTGTTCGGCGCCGTCTGGGCCCAGGCCGAGGCGCGCAAGATCCTCAGCGCCACCGGAGCACGCGTCGTCGACGAGGAGCTCCCCGTGGCGACTGCAGACGAGGCGTTCGAAGCCAACGGCTCGCTGCGCGACCCGGAGCTCCGGGCGAGCCTGGCGGACGTCCTCGAGCGGCTGCTTCAGGTGGCTTGCGCACCGCTGAATCGGGCCGCGTGAACGACCGCCCGAAGCTGGATCACCTCGCTCCGCACGGAGCCCGCGGTGGGTGCGCCGGATCCCCTCCCCGGACAGCCGACCGATTCTCCAGCGACTCGGCTTCGTCGAGCTTGCCACCACGACCCCGTTCATGCACCCCGGCGGGGGCCGGCTGACGTCCCATTAGGCGATCCGGTTGCGGCCTGTCGCCTGCAGCTTCGGCGTAGGGCGAGCGTCAGCCGCCTTCGGTGAGCTTTGTGTGCATGTCGCTGATCAGCGCCCCGAGCGTGCCCGCGGGGCTGGTAGGAGCCGGTAGCCGCAGGAGAACGTCACGAATGGTTAGCGAGGCCTGATCGCGCTGCCGGCTACGGCGGCTGAGTCGCCGACCTCGCGAGCCGCCGCGTGCGCCTGGACCGAAAGCGCACGGGCCTCTCCGATCCGCAGCCCACCGCGTGCGAACGCTCGCAGACCATCGATGGCGTTACGAGGGCGCGGGTCGTCTAGGGCCTGCACCTCGAACAGCGACTGCGTCCGCTCGGCGCAGTCCGCGGCCCACACCGCCAGCACCGCCGGTCGTCCTCGCTCAGCGTCAAAGCACCCGGCTCGCGTCCCATACGGAGCAGTCTCCATCGGCTGATCCGTACGCGGAACCCCTACGACCAGCCGCGTCTTCGCCGTGGTGGCGACCGGCGATCTGGTCGCGCGGGAGACGATGCTTCCTGGCGCGGCGCTCACGCGAGTCGCGGCGAGCCATATCCGCGTCGGCACGTTCGAGTACGCAGCGCACCGAGACACGGCGCTGGTCCAGCGCCTCGCCAACTACGCGACCGCGCGCCACTATCCGGATGCGGTCGACGCCGAGAATCCATACCTGCGGTTCCTGGAGAGCGTCGTCGACGCGCAGGCGTCGCTTGTCGCTCGCTGGATGCTCGTCGGGTTCACCCACGGCGTCATGAACACCGACAACATGGCGACCTGCGGGGAGGCCATCGACCACGGCCCTGCGCCTTCATGGACGCCCTCAACCCCGCCACGATGTTCAGCTCGATCGATCACAGTGGCCGCTACGCGTACGGCAACCAGCCCCGCATCGCGCTGTGGAACCTGGCGCGACTGGCCGAGACGTTGCTGCCCCCATTCGACGTGGAGACCGAGCCGGCCGTTGCGGCGGCGACCGAGGTGCTCGAGTCATTTCCCGATCGCTACCGCGAGAACCGGGCTCACGGGATGGGCGCCAAGCTGGGTCTGACCGACGTTCGAGGCCAGGACGGCTCGCTGAGCGACGACCTGCTCGCGCTGATCCATGCCCAAGGCGTCGACTACACCTCGTGCTTCCAGGCGCTGGCTTCAGCGCTGCGCGAGGATGCCACGCGCGCGCGGTCGCTCCTCGCCGATCCCTCCGCCTTCGACGTCTGGTCGGAGCGCTGGCTCGCTCGGCTGCCCAGGCGTCTGACCCGCGGGCGATCGCGCTTCAGCGCACACGTCCGGGCGCCAAGCCGCAATGGCTGTTGATCAAGCGCCGCGACGACGAGGCGCGCCCCGGCTCGGTCATCGCCGCCGAGCGGCCCGAGTCGGTCATCAGCGGCCGGATGCTGGCGGAGTTGCTCGGCCGAGGCCAGCTCAGGCCGGCGCCTCGACGGACCGTTCAGGGTGGCCGGCCCTCGTGTCCGTTGAACCGCACGTGAGCCTTAGGACTTCGGACCGCGGGCGTCGCTGTCGCTTAGGACGACAAGCAGCCGGGTGCGCCGAAGCTGAGCTCGCGCCTGCTTTCCGGGAAGCGAGCGTGACCGGCGATACGTGCGCGAACTTGCGAGTCAGACCACTTAGGCTGCCGCCTTGATCGCAGTGATCCGTAGGAATTGGACGACCCGGGCGCCTTCATCCTCGTCGACGGTTTCAGCGCGTTCGACGCTGAGGCCGGCCTCGTCGAGCGCCGCGAGCGTCGCGGGCTCGCCGATGCCGCCGAAGTACATGGGTACGCCAAGCCGATCCCGCCACGGACCGGGTGGGGCCGATGGCGTCCGGGCTCACGAGGCGGCCAGCGCCCGCACCGCCTCGGCGGCGACCAGGCGCCGATAGGTGTTCTCGTAGATCGCCGCGAAGCGGGCCGGGGCGTGCCGCGCCGCGAGGCTTCGCAGCGGCCGCGGGGGTGGCAGAACGCCGCGCAGCACTTGTTCGAGCGTTGCGGCCAGCGCCTGCGAGTCCCCGGGTGGCACGAGGATGCCGCGCCCGCCGCCGAGCGTCGCCGCGAGGCCGTCGACCTGCGTCCCGATCACTGGCACGCCGTGGGCCAGTCCGATGATCGCAGTCTGCGAGAAGGCCTCGTCGCGCGACGGGATCGCGAGCACCGCGGCGCCGGCGATGTATGAGCCGGGATCGCTCACCCACCCGGGAAGGCTCACCCGCTTCGCGAGGCCGAGTTCACCCACCCGGCGCTTCAGGCGACCGCGCAGGCGACCGTCGCCGAGGATCAGCGTCGAGGGCGGATCGCGCAACAGCCCCAGGGCTTCGACGAGGATGTCGGGGCCCTTGTCGGGATCCAGGCGGCCGGCGAAGACGATGCGGGGGCTGGGCAGCCCGGGCGCTGGACGAGCCTGGGTGCCCACGACCGGAGAGATGCCCTCGCGCAGCCGAGCGAGCGGAAGTCCGTGCGCGATCACCGTGGCGCGGGCGCTCGGCCCGTGGGCGAAGAAGACGTCGACGCGACCGAGCGCCTCGTGCATCTCGGCGGTCCGCGGCCGGCCCGGCCAGAGGTACTGGTTGTGCTCGCTGGCGACCAGCGGGCTGCCCACGGGAGCGGCACGAGCAGCCGCCCACCAGGCGCCGAACATGTGGGCGTGGACGACGTCGGCGACGGCGAGCCTGGGCCCGAGCCACGCGGCGAAGCGCGGCTCCGGGACCCACTGCAGGTTCCCACCCTCGCCCCAGACCTCGGGCTCCACGCCGTGCCGGCGCGCCAGCTCGATTCCGGCCGGGGTCGCCCAGCCGCAGTGCAGCGCCGAGTCGATCCCGTGACCGCGCAGCTCGCGCATCACACGCAGCATCGAGAGCTGCGCGCCGCCCGGCTCGAGCTTGGCGATGACCCTCGCGACCAACATCACCCCGCAATCAATAGCCGTCGGCGGGCGGTCGCGCGTTAACAGCTTGGTGTGCGGCGCCCGCGAGGAACTGCTGAGCACGCCGGCGCCGTGGGCGCGTGAGCCGCCTCGTCACCGCGCGGCGGTCCGCTCAGCGACTCCAGGTAGCGGGTTCGCCCCTAGAACGGCTCCGCGACCGACAGCGCTTGGTGCACATCGGCAGCTACAGCTCAGGGCCGAGCGCCACGGCCAACAGGATCATCACGGCGGCGCCCGCAAGGCCACCAAGCCATGACTCGGCACGGCGCGGCTCACGCCCGAGCTCCGGCAGCAGCTCCGCGACGACGAGCGCCAGCATCGCCGCCCCGGCGAACGCGAACGAGAGCGGCAGCAGCGCCTCGATCTCCTCCACCAGCCGGTACGCCATCAGCGCCCCGACGGGCTGCGGAACGCTCGTCAGCACGCCGGCGCCGATGACCGCGCGCGGTCGAAGGCCGCCGGCCAGCATCGGCACCGCGACGCTCGTCCCCTCCGGCACGTTCTGGAGGCCGATCGCGAGGACGATGAACACGCCGAGCCCGCCTGGGTCGACGGCGTAGGCGGTTCCAATCGCGAAGCCCTCCTGCAGCGAGTGCAGGAACAGCACGCCGAATACGAGCACCGCCCGCCGCACGCTCGCGCCACGCAACCTGCCGACGTGCACGTCGCGGCCGCCGAGCAGCGCGCGCGACGCGAGCAGGAACGCCACGCCCGCTGACGCGCCGGCGAGCATGTCCAGCGGCGTGCCTCGCCGCCACGCAGGAAGCAGCAACCCGATGACGGCCGCTGCGGTCATCAGGCCGGCGGTCAAGCCCGCCGTCATCGGCTGCCACCCTCCGGCGCGGTCGCCCAGCAGCACCACGGGAATCGCGCCCAGGCCCGTCGCGACAGCCGTGGCGCTGGCGATCAGGAAGAGGACGAGCTCGGGTGGCACGAGCCGGCATGCTCGCGGGTCGCCTGGCCCGGCGTCGAGCCATCGTGCGAGACCTGCCGGCTACTCGGTCTTGTACGCGCGACAGCCTGAAGCGGACGGCTGTGCTCGGACCCCGCTGCCTCTACGACTGCGCGTCTGGCTTGCGCTCTGCCTCCCGACCGCGCGGCCGTGAGGCGGAAGCCTGATCTTCGTGCGTCACGTGCACCTCGGATCCATCGACGTCCCGGCGGACGCGCTCGATGTCGCTGCTCTTCACTGCCCCGTGCGCCAAGGCGGTCGCGGGTCGCTCCTCATGGTCGGGCATCCCGCCCGCTCCTCTGATCGTGAAGCGTCAGGGCGACGCTCTGGTCCGTATAGCAGATGCGGGCGGGACACGCACGACCGGGGCGTCGCCGCGGGAGACCGGCGTATTCTTCCGGACCGTCGCGCTTGGCCTGCCGGAACTCGCCTGCTGCCTGCGTCCCCCGTGATCGTCCGGGGTGGCGAAGTAGCGGGGTGGCCGAGATGCTGCGGTCCCTGATCGGGTACGTGCGCGGCGCCGGCCCGGACGCGCGCTGGTGGCGATCGGCGGGACGCCGACTTCTTCGCCATCACCAAGCGGCTCCACATCGCCTGCACGGCGCCGGCGACGGCGGCCGACTGGCCGAGCAGGAGCGCGCTCAAAGAATCAGGCGATGGCGTTCACCGGCGTGACCACCGTGCTCCGCGCCGCCGGCCTGGCACCGATCATCACCACCCTCGGGGCGGTCTTCGAGCGACTGGACGGCAGTGCCGGCCGCGTCCAGCGGGCGGCTTGCATGATCGAGGAGCACCCGCAAGGGCTCGGGACGCCGCTGCCGCAACCATGTGAACCTCCATGTCCGCGGCTACAAGGAGGAGGGCACCACGACGACGCCGTTCGACATCCTCATGCTCAACGACCTGGACCGCTTCCATCTCGTGCTGGACGTCATCGACCGCGTCCCGAAGCTCGGCTCACGCAGCGCCGGCCTGCGGCAGGCGATGGCCGACGAGCGCCTGCGTCATCGCGCGTACACCCGCGAGGTGGGCGACGATCCGCCCGACGTACGCGACTGGACGTGGCCCGGCACGCCACGCGGCGTACCTGCCTGACACCGCGTCGAGGTCCCGGCATGAAGCTGCCGGCAACGGCCCACCCGACCAGGGCGCCCCAGCCGGACCCGTCCGGACTCCCGGTCGCCCGCTCACTCACTGCTCGTAGCGCTCGACCGTCTCCTCGTCGCGCAGCGACGCGTCGTCGGGATCCTGGCCGAACTCCTCGTGCGCGCGGCGCTGGCGCAGCAGGTCCCAGTAGCGATCGAGCTCGACCCGGACCTTCGCCAGGCGCTCGTGGTCGGCAGGGTCGAGGCCCTGCGTCCCGCTGTGGCCGAGCAGCGCGTGCTCCTCGGCGACGAGCTGCTCGATGTGGTACTGGACCCGTTCGTCGTCCATGGACCCGACCCTACGCCAACCTGATCGGTCGCGCGACTGACGGCACCTGCTCGAGTGGGCCATCCGAGGGCGAAGCGAGAGCGCTTGACTTCAAGCTCGCTCGAACTCGTAGTGTCATCTCCAGTGCGGCTCACCCAAGCCTCGAGGAGGCATTCATGACAAGGACGCAAACCGCGAGCGAGCAGGTCGCCCGCTCGGGCACCCAGACCGCGGAGGCACCGACGGGAGCCATGCACGACGTGGCTGACGGCCTCGGGCGGACGGCATGATCCTCGTCACCGGTGCAACCGGCAACGTTGGCGGACACGTCGCCTCAGAGCTCCAGCGCATCGGCGCCGACGTCCGCGCGCTGGTCCGCGATCCCGATTCCGCCGCCCTGCCGGACGGCGCGCAGGTCGTCCGTGGCGATCTGTCGATCCCCGAGACCGTCGCGGCGGCGCTCGAGGGAGTCGAGTCCGTGTTCCTCGTCTGGCCGTTCTTCACGGCAGAGGAGGCACCGGCACTCCTGAAGACGTTCAGCGACCACGCGAGGCGCATCGTCTACCTCTCGTCGATGGGCGTGCGCGACGACCTCGAGGCGCAGCTCGACCCGATCAACCAGTTCCACGCCGACATGGAGGGCCTGATCGAGCGCTCGCCACTCGAGTGGACCGTTCTTCGCGCCAGCGGCTTTGCCGCCAACACCCTGCGCTGGGCGCCCGAGCTTCGGGCCGACGGCGTCGTCCGCGGACCGCATGGCGCGGCGGGGAGATCGCTCATCCACGAGCAGGACCTCGGCGCCGTCGCGGCACGCGCCCTCACCGCAGGCGGCCACGCCGGAACGAGGCACGTCCTGACGGGACCCGAGACGCTCACCCAGTTCGAGCAGGCCAGCACGATCGGCGCGGCCGCCGGCTGCTCCTTCCGCTATGAGGAGATCGCGCCGGACGTCGCCCGGCAGGAGCTGCTCTCACACATGCCGCCGGCTGTGGTCGACGGCATCCTCGACGCGCACGCCGCGTTCGTGACCGAACCGGAGGCCGTCACGCGCGACGTCGAAGCGATCACCGGCTCACCGGCGCGGAGCTTCCGCGAATGGGCGGTCGACCACGCCGCTGACTTTCGTTGAGTGCCAGACCCGGCGGCCGTAGCCGGGTCGAACGCCGGCGGCTCGACCATGAGCGGCATCGCCCCCCGCCGGCGCGCCGCGTGCAGGCGACCGATCGCCTCGAGGCCGCGACATGGTATGCCGGGCGCGCATGCTCATCGCCGGCCCGAACCTGACGATCGACCGGACCGCCACCATCGCCGAGCTCCGGCCCGGCGAGGTCCTGCGCTTCGAGCGCGTCGTGGTGACGCCCGGAGGCAAGGGGCTCAACGTGGCCCGCGCCGCCCGCGCGCTCGACGACCGCGCGCTGCTGGTGGGCTTCGTGCCGGGCGAGACCGGGCGCGCCGGCGCCGGGATGATCGCGCGCGAGGGAATCGCGCTGCGCGCGGTTCCGTGCGGCGGCGAGCTGCGTTCGACCGCGATCGTGATCGAGCAAGCCGGGCGCACGACCGTGCTCAACGAGCCCGGCGCAGAGGTGACGCCGGCCGAGTGGGAGGCGCTGGAGGCGGCGATCGCAGAGGCGATGGGAGAGCACGGCGTGCTGGTGTGCTCCGGCAGCATCCCGCCCGGCAGCCCGGAGGACGGCTACGCTCGGCTGGGGGCGTTCGCGGCCACCGCGGGGCGGCCCTGGATAGTGGACGCCGCGGGCGTGGCGCTGGCGCGAGCACTGGCGGCCGGCCCCGACGTCGTCTGCCCCAACCTCGCCGAGGCCGAGGAGGCGCTGGGCGCCGCGCGCCGCGCCCAGC
>JBPCNM010000141.1:0-10866 GCA_051001255.1 Solirubrobacteraceae bacterium | reverse complement strand
GCGCTGGGCGGGTCGGGGTAGCGCGCCTTCGGTGGGCGGCCGCGGCCCCGGTAGGACGGTGTGACCGGCACCGCCTCGGCGGGCTGGGCCGACGTCGTGCCCTTGACCTGCACGACGTAGTGAAGGTCGCGCTGCTCAAGGCCGACGCGGAAGGCGGTGATGTCGCCGTAGCCGCCGTCGGCTTGGACCACCCGACGCTCAAGACCCCAGCCGAGCAGCCCGTCGAGGATGTCGAGCGCGAGCTGCCACTTCGGGCGGTGCCAGACATCCTCAGGGATCTTCGCGCGGGCGCGGCGCTCGGCGTCGGTGTCTCACCCCTCCGGCAAAAACAGCCGCCAGTCAAGCGGACACGACGCGCGGTCAGTCACCGCGTTGACCGACACCGTCACCTGGCAGTTCGCGGTCTTGCCCAGCGCCCCGCAGTACTGATGCCCGACCCCCGGCGACCACCGACCATCCTTCGGCAGCCCGGTGTCATCGACCACCCACCCCGCCGGCGCGATCTCCGCGGTCATCCGGGTCGCGACGCGCCGCCGGACCGGCCGGTCCTCCCACGGCGAGTCAGTGATGAACTGCTGCAACCCCTGCTCATCACCATCGGGCAGCCGCGCCGCCATCGGCCGGATCGACTTGCGCCGCCCCTCCAACAGCAGCCCGCGGACGGACGGCTCACCCGTCGCGCGGTGATCACACCGCGCCAACGGCGCGTACATCTCCTCCAGCGGTGACCGCCGGCATCCCGCGCTCGACTCTGGGCTACCACGCGGGCGAGGGGGAGACCCTGGAGCGCGTCGGCTCGGGCGTCTACCGGCTGCGACGCTTCCCGACCACGCCTCACGGCCACATCGTCGCTGGCTGGCTCGGACTCGCTCCCGCGGACGCCGTCGTCTCCCATGTGAGCGCGCTCGAGATGCTCGAGCTCAGCGACGTCATCGCCGACGAGGTGCATGTCACGCTGCCCCGCGCCAAGCGGGGTCTCCGAATCCTCGCGGGGGTGCGCGCCCATTTCACGACCCGGCCGATCGATCGGTCCCAGCGAACGCGGGTGCTCGGAGTGGCCGTGACGAGCGTCGAGCGGACGCTCGCCGATCAACTGCGTGCGGCCGGGTGGCCGAGCAGATCGACCTCGCCGTCCAGCAGGCGATTCGGCGTGGGTTGACCAGCCGTGCCCGGCTGGAGACCGCACTCCCGGAGACCTGGCAGCGGCGTCTCGCCGCTGCGCTCGACGAGGTCTGACGTGCGTTACGAATCAGCGGTCGCGTTTCGGCCCGACGATCTTCGGCGCCGCGACAGCTGCTCACGAGCGTGCCCGGCACCCTCGGAGGCTACGCGAGCCGAGCGTGGCGGAAGAGCTTGGTCACGGTCATCGGCTCAGCCGGCACCGGCGCCGGCAGCGGGTCGTCGCCGTCGAGGACGAGCCGGTGGCCGTACCCGTCCGACGACGGCTCGGAGAAGGCAGTGACCGTGCGAGACCGCACGTCGACGAGCCAGTAGGTCGGGACGGCGGCCCGGGCATAGAGGGTCGCCTTGTGCTCGTCTTGCTCCTGCGAGGTCACGGCCACCTCGACCACGAGCAGCGCCGTGCTCGGGTGCCGAGTCGGGTCGTCGTGCTCGACTAGCGCGATGTCGGGTTCGGGCTCGGAAGCCTCACCCGCGGCCAGCGGCATCTGCACCCGGAGCAGGTCGAGGTTCGGTGCGAACCAGCGCATGAGCGCCTGCACCAGGGCGGCGTGCTGAGGGCCCTGCGGGCTCACGTCGACCAGGAACCCCTCGACGAGCTCGACCGGCATGCCCTCGAGGGCCCCGCGCGCGAGCATCCGCTCGTACTCGTGCCGGCTGAGCCGGTGGACGGCCGGTGGCGCGCTTGTGAGCACCCAGCTCATGCTACCGGCGGCGAGTGGTCCGTCTCGAGGGCGCTGTGGCGGCGTGACCACTTGCGTTGCGTGGTGTCCGGCCCGCCGAGCGAGGAGGATCAGTCACCGTCAACATGATCGCTCCCCGCCGGCGGCTCCGCTTCGAGGCCGGACTGAACCTGCTCTACGGTGGCAATGGGGCCGGTGGGGGTCGGCTACAGTCCTCGACGTGCGCGTGCTCGTGACCGGAGGTGCGGGCTTCATCGGGTCGAACCTCGTCGACGCGCTGCTGGCCCAGGGCGACGATGTCGTCGTGCTCGACGATGTCTCGACGGGCCGGCGGGAGAACCTCGAGGGCGCCACGAGCGCCGGCGCGACGCTGCACGAGGGGAGCATCGCGGATCGGGAGATGGTCGAGCGCGTGCTGGCCGAGGCCCAGCCCGAGGCGATCTTGCATCTCGCCGCGCAGATCGACGTGCGGCGCGCGGTCGAGGATCCGGCCCACGACGCCCGGATCAACGTGATGGGGACGGCGATCCTCCTCGAAGCGGCTCGACGGGCGGGCGTCGGCCGGTTCGTGCTCGCCTGCACGGGCGGCGCCATCTACGGCGACACCGAGGACATACCGACGCCCGAGGACGCCCCGCGGCGTCCCATGTCTCCCTACGGCACCTCCAAGGCGGCGGCGGAGGACTACCTCGCGCTGTACGAGCGCTTGCATGGGATGTCGACGCTCAGCCTCCGGCTGGCCAACGTCTATGGGCCCCGCCAGGATCCTCGCGGGGAGGCCGGCGTGATCGCCATCTACTGCGGCGCCGCCGTCGACAGCCGGCCGGCCACGGTGTACGGCGACGGGCGCCAGACGCGCGACTTCGTGTACGTCGGCGATGTGGTGGACGCGTTCATCGCGGGCGCGGCCAGCGACGCGGTGGGGCACTGCAACGTGGCCACGGGGCGCGAGACGACCGTGCTCGATCTCACGGAGGCGCTCGGACTCGAGCCGCGCTTCGAGCCCGAGCGCCCAGGCGAGGTCCGCCGCTCCTGCCTGGACGCCTCCGCCGCGCGCGAGCTCATCGGATGGGAGGCGACGACGTCGCTGCGCGACGGCCTTTCCCGCACGCTCGACGCCGCACGCTGAGCGCTGCCAGCAGGGCGTCAGATCATCACCGCCTTCTGGTCCGCGTCGAGCGAGCGATCGGCGCAGTCTGGCGCGTTGGCGTTGGCGTGATCGGGGCGGCGAGGAACGTCTCGAGTGGCGCGCCCAGGCGAGGTGCTCGTGGGGGCGGACGGTGTTGTTGTAGAGGTCGCGGTGGGTGGCGGCGCGCAGCGTGAGGTCGAGGCCTTCGGTGGGCAGGTCGCGGTAGAGGTCTTCTGAGGTGTTTCCCAGTCAATGTCCGCTTTTCGGGCGGGGATCAGGCAAGGTCGGCGGGTGGTCATGCGCTGGTCGGTGGTGTTCGGGTTCGATGGTAGGTGATGCGTGCTTGGCGGGCTCGGTGCAGTCCCAGTCGGCGGGCGTGGCGAAGCTCGGGCCCGCGGCCTGAGTGCTCGTCCTCGGGGGTGATGTAGCCGATCGCGGCGTGCAGGCGGACGCTGTTGTAGGAGATCTGGGCGGCCGCAAGCTCGCGCGTCAGGTCGGCTGGGTCGGTCAGGCGCTCGAGCTGGGGGTGGTCGTGTTTGAGGTGGCCGAAGAAGCTCTCGATGTGCGCCTGGTCGGTCGGGACGCCGGGCCGGCCGCGGTGCGTCGCGATCGCGTGCAGCGCCATGAACTCCCTGGTCGACCCGGAGGTCATCTGGGGTCCGTTGTCTGAGACGGCCAGCAGGACCGGCTGGTGGCGTCGGGGGCGGCCGGGTCGGCGAGGCGATCGGCACGGCCGAGAATGCCGGCCAGCAGCCCTTCGCTGTCGAGCGCGCGGGTGAACAGGACCTGCACTTGGAGCGAGGTCGCCTCGGGGCATATCAGCCAGTCGATCCACTTGCGCGAGACGAGGTCGACGATCGCCAGCGCCGCCGTGCGGGCGGCCGGGAAGGCGGTCAGGTCATAGCCCCAGACCATGTTGGGGCGGTATTGCACCCAGGCCGGCCACGGCGCCTTGAGCTGCGGCTCGCGGGCGGGGCGGTGCGGCAGAACCCGCCCGTGTGCAAGCAAGACGCGCAGCACCGTCGACGGCGAGACCCACACCCGCTGCTCATACGAGCCGCGGTGAGCGAGCTTGCGATGCGACGCGTCGAAGGGCCCCCACGCATCTGCCAACGCGAGAATCCCGGCGACCTCGGCCGGCATCAGGCCGTGCACCGCATGGCCGCCGGCGGCCCGGTCCTCAAGCCGCCCGGCGGCCGCCCGGGTCGCCCAGCGCCGGGCGCGCCGCTGATCAAGGCCCAGCACCCGGCAGGCGCGCCGGTGCGTCTAGCCCCGCCCGGTCGCATGCTCAAGCAGGCCGAGCAGTGCCCGCTTGACGTCGACCTCGACTCGGGCGGGCACCGGCCCTACCAGCCCGAGCGCTGTTTTCCCCGCAGCACGACCAGTTCCACGGCCTGCTCCTTGACCGTCTCTGAGAGCCGCTCGATCTCCGAACGCGCCGCGGCAAGCTCGGCGTCCCGAACGGTCTCCAGACGCCCCGGCCGCGACGCCGCCAACGCCGTCAGCGCACCCTCTCTGGACCTCCCCCGGTTTCTTGGAGTCAGGTTTGTTGTTGTCGTGGCTGTGCGCAACCGGAGCTTGTGCACAGCTTTTTCGCGCGCGCCCGCGCCTGTGCTCGTGCGCGCAAGGCCGTCGGGGTCGCCGGCGGCGTGGTCGACTTCGTACTCGTCCGGGGAGCGCATCGCGAGTATCGAGTGCAGCCGGGTCGGGTTGTAGAAGCCCTCGATGTACTCGAAGACCGCCGAGCGCAGCTCAGCGCGGGTGGGCCATCCGCCCTTGGGGGCGTCGTGGAGGAGGCGCTCCTTGGTCAGCGTCGCAAAGAACGTCTCCGCGACGGCGTTGTCAAAGCACGAGCCGACCGCGCCCATCGATTGCGCGATCCCGGCGTCATGAGCGGCCTGGCCGAAGCTCAGGCCGATGTACTGACCGCCGTGCTCGGAATGATGGACCGTCCCCCGGGGCGGCCGGCGCGCCTCGACGGCCATCTGGAGGGCCGCGACGACGAGCTCGGAGCGCATGTGGCTGTTCATGCTCCAGCCGACGATCCGGTGGCTGAAGAGGTCCTGCACCGCGGCCAGCTACAGCCAGCCCTCACCGGTCCTGATCTGCTTGATGTCCGCGCACCACACGCGGTCCGGGGCTTCGGGGCGACAGTCGCGGCCGACGAGGTCACCGAACGGCTCAACGCCCTGCACAGCGACCGTGCAGCCCCTGCGCCGCCGCCGGTGCGCGCCCTCAAGGCCCGCCAGCGCCATCAGCCGCGCCACGCGCTTCTCGCCCACGCCGATCCCCTCACGGGCCAGCATCGCATGCACCCTCGGGCTGCCATAGCGGCCACTGCTGGCGGCGTGGATCGCGCGGATCCGCTCGGTCAGCCACGCGTCATACAGCGCCCGATCCGATGGCGCCCGGCGCGCCCACGCCCAATAGCCCGACTCCGACACGTCGAGCAGCTCGCACTGCAGGGAGACAGACAGTCCCTTGGCCTCCTTGGCGTCTGAGATGTGCCGGTAGACAGTCACCGGGTCCCGGTCTCCCGCGCGAAGAAGGCCGTCGCGTGCTTGAGGATGTCACGCTCCTGCTCCACGCGCCGGACGCGCTTGCTGAGCTCGCGCAGCTCCTCGCGCTCAGCGCCGGTCAGCCCGTCGTCACGCTCACCGCGGTCGCGCTCGCCCTGGCGACGCCAGTTACGCAGCGTCTGCGAGGAGACCCCCAGCGACTCCGCGACGTCCGCGATCAAGCGGCCCCCACAGACCAGCTCCAGCGCCTCCCGCCGAAACTGCTCCGGGTAGGCAGGCCTTGTGTTCGGCATCGGTGTCCATCCTTCCAGCGGCGCTTTCGCCGCAAGTGCTCAGGACTCCGCAAAACCGGGGGAATTCCATGTGACCGCCGGCGCAGAGCTGATCGTGCCGCTGGCGGCGGATTGGCAAGCGCTGCGCTCCACGCTGCTGCGCGGCCGCGCCCCGGGCCGGCTGATCGACGTGCGGGCGCTCGGCGACAGCCACGACGGCGGTCGGCGGGTGCTGGCGCTCGAGTTCGCGGAGGGTGCGCGGATCGCGTACGAGGTCGTGTGGCGCGACTCGACGGAGCCGCTGTGGACCGATGCTTGCCGCGTCGGCGACATCACGTCTCACACGATCGCCGGCCTCAACAAGGACGACTTCCAGGTCGGCGTTCGCGCGATCGACCGTGACGGAAATCGCGGTCGGGTCGCGTTCCGATCCCCGCCGCGCAGTAGCGCGGATCCCGGCAGTCAGAAGCTGCTGACGACGACCAGGCCGGTCAGCCCGTAGCTCGACATCCGGTCCAGTGCCGCCGGCACGTCCACCAGCGCCACCTCGGCCGTGATGATCTCGCGCGGGCGCAGCGTGCCGCGCGCGACGAGCGCCAGGAGCTGTGGGTAGGCATGCACGGGGTTGCCGATGCTGCCGAGGATCTCGATCTCGCGGAACGTGATCCGGTCGAGCGGGATCGAGCTGCGGCCCGCGTCGTCCCGGGTCGTGAGGCCGACCTGCACGTGGCGGCCGCCCGGCCGCAGGGAGTCGATCGCGTTGCGGAACGTGACGCTGGAGCCGAGCGCGTCGAAGCTCGCGTGGGCGCCGCCCGAGGTGAGCTCGAGCACCTCCGCGGCCAGGTCGCCCCGGGCGGAGTCGACGGTGTGGATCGCTCCTACGGAGCGGGCGAGCGCGAGCTTGGCGGCGTCGACGTCGATCGCGACCGTCTGGACGCCTAGCGAGGCGAGGATCTGCACGAGCGACAGGCCGAGCCCGCCGCAGCCGTAGACGGCGGCCCATTCGCCCGCGTGCGCGCGTGCCCGGTGCACGACCGCGTGGTAGGCGGTCATGTAGCGGCAGCCCATCGCGGCAGCCACCACCGGATCGACCGAGTCCGGCAGCGGGATGCAGTTGACGTCGGCGTTGGGGATGCGCACGAACTGCGCGAACGCGCCGTCGTGCGAGCTGCCGATGTAGTCGGCGTCGGGGCAGCGGTGCGTGGCGCCCGAAAGGCAGGTCGTGCAGCGGCCGCACGCCTCGTGGAAGGGAACGCAGACCCGCATCCCGGGCACGACGGACACGACGGCGGCGCCGACGCTGCGCACGACGCCGCTCGCCTCGTGGCCGAGGATGCGCGGGAGCTCGACCTCGATCCCCTCCCACGACCAGTCGCCCTGCCAGAGGTGCCAGTCACTGCGGCAGATGCCGCAGGCGAGGACCTCGATCACCGCGTCGCGCGGGCCCGGCACCGGCGCCTCGACCTCGACGAGGCGCAGCGGCGCACCGACGGCGTCCATCCGGATCGCCCTCATGGGGCGGCGCGCGGGCCGGGGGTGAAGCGGACCGGGATCCGCAGGCGCTCGAACACCGTCCCCGCGCTCGACGTCGGCTGCACGCCGCCCTGCACGATCTCGTAGTCGGGCAGCCGTCGCAGCACCTCCTCGAGCACGATCCGCAGCTCCGCCTTGGCGAGCGTGGCGCCGAGGCAGCGGTGCACGCCGATCCCGAACGTCAGGTGGGGGTTCGGCGAGCGATCGAGGCGGACGGCGTCGGGATCGGGGAACACGTCCTCGTCGCGGTTCGCCGACGCCCACAGCAGCAGCGCCTTCTCGTCCTTGCGCAGACACTGGTCGCCGACCTCGACGTCCTCGCGGATGAAGCGCGCGAACCCCTGGACCGGCGGCTCGTATCGCAGCAGCTCGTCGACCGCGGTGGGAACGAGCTGGGGGTCCTCGACGAGGCGGTTGCGCAGGCCGGGGTCCTGACCGAGGTGGAAGAGCATGTTGCCGATCGCGGCGACGGTCGTGTCGACGCCTCCGAAGATGACCATCATGCCGAGGGCGACGATCTCGGCGTCGTGGAGCGGCCGCTCGTCGACGCTGCTCTCCAGCAGCCGTGACACGAGATCGTCGCCGGGCTCGCGACGGCGCAGCTCGAGGTTCTCGGTCACGCGGCGCCGGACGCCGTCGACCCCGGCCGCGCCGGCCAGGCGCTCGGGGTCGTCGCCGGCGTGGCTCGTGAACTGCTTGATCGGGTCCAGGACCTCACGCCACGCGTCCGGCGGCCAGCCCATCAGCGCCATCGTCGCCTTGCCCGGGATCGGGCGGGCCAGGTCGCGCGCGAAGTCGCAGGCGCCCTGCTCGACGACCTCGTCGATGGCTTGGGTGACCCAGTCGCGGATCGCGGGCTCGAGGCGGCGCACCGCGGTCACGCTGAAGAGGTGGTTGAGCGTGCGGCGGTACTGGGCGGTCAGCGGAGGATCGGATTGGACCGGGAGCAGCCAGCCCTGATGGGTCTCGGGGATGAGCAGGTCGTCCTCGTCGGAGGAGAAGACCTTCGGGTTCAGCGACGCCGTGCGTACGTCCGCGTAGCGCGCGAGCACCCAGAAGCCGTCGTCGTAGGTGTCGCTGTGTGCGACCGGGCAGCGCTCGCGCAGCTCGCGGTAGGTCGCCCACGGGTCGCGCGCGAACTCCGCGTCGTGGTGATCGAAGCGATAGGTCGGCCGGTCGTCGCTCATCCGCTCGATCCTAGGTACGGGGGCGCGGTCGCCGTCCTACGCGTGCCGGAAGCGGCGTCTGCCGCATGCGACGCGCGCCGGACCTGGTCACGCGCCGGCTTGCGCGTAGGCGACGGCGACCTCGGCCGCGAGGCCCGCGTTGTCGAGGATGAGGTCCTTGTTGACCTTCGCGGTGCGGCCGCCGCTGTGCTCGTGCAGATGCGCGAGCACGAACGGTGTCACCGCCTGGCCCGTCACGCCGCCCGCCGCAGCGGCGGCGACCGCTTCCTCGATGAGCGGCTCCACGTCGTCCAGGCTCTCGGCCGGAGGGCGGCCGAGCAGGATCGAGCCGGATCGACGGAGCTCGATCCAGTGTGCGCGCGCGATCCGCGCGGCCTCGGCGGTCGACTCGACGCGCGCGGCGACCGGCGGGCCGCCCGCCGCCACGTAGAAGCGCGGGAGCTCGTCGGTACGCCAGCCCAGCACGGGCACCCCGAGGGTCTCCAGCAGCTCGGACGTGGCGGCGACGTCGAGGATCGACTTCACGCCCGAGGCCACGACCAGGACCGCGGCGCGGGTCAGCTCGCCGAGGTCGGCCGATACGTCGGGCGGGAACGGGAAGCCGCGGTGCACACCTCCCAGGCCGCCCGTGCCCATGAACCGGATGCCGGCGAGGCCGCAGACGGCGAGCGTGCCGCCGACCGTCGTGGCGCCCAGCGCGCCCTGGGCGATGCAGACGGCGAGGTCGCGCGGCCCGAGCTTGCGCGCCTCGGCGCCGGCGGCGGCGAAGCGATCGAGCTCGGACTCCCCGAGCCCGACGCGGATCGCGCCGTCGACGACGCCGACGGTGGCCGGGACGGCGCCGGCAGCCCGGACGCGACGCTCGGACTCGACGGCCACCGAGGCGCCCTGCGGGTACGGGAACCCGTGGGCGACCAGCGTCGTCTCGAGCGCCACGACGGGCGCGCCCGAGCCGATCGCGTCCTGCACCTCGGCTGCGACCTCGATCACGGCATCGCTCCTGTCTTCGAGACGCATCGGGCCGCGGCCGCGAGCGCGAGCCGCGGGCCCCCCACGAGATATCCGGCGGCGAACGCGTCGCCCGCGCCGGTCGCGTCCACCGCCTCAGCCGGCGTGGCCGGCAGCTCGACCGGGGCGCCGCCGGCCAGGATCCGGCAGCCGCGTGCGCCCCGCTTGACGACGACCGTTGCGCCCGCCGGTGCGGCGGCGAGCGCCGCGAGCTCTGACTCCGTGCCGAACAGGAGGTCGGGCACGAGCGCGGCGAGGCGCGACCCGAACACGGCCGCCCCGGCAGCCTGGATGAGCGTCGCCGAGGCGGCGTCGACGCTGACCCTCGCCCCCGCTGCGTGGGCCAGGCGCGCGGCCTCCGCGCCGGCGCCAGCGCCGTCCTCGTGGGCGAGCATGTAGCCCGAGACGTGCAGCCAGTCCGATCCGGCGAACCAGCGCGGCTCCAGGGCACCGGCGGTCAGCTCGAGCGCCGACCCGCGGTCCGACGCCATCGAACGGTCGCGGTCGGCGCCCACGACCGCGACGATCACGCCCGTCCGACCGCCGGCGGGGCCCAGCGACTCGACCCCGTGGCGCGCGAGCTCCGCTTGCACCAGGCGACCGGGAGCGTCGTCGCCGCGGTGCCCGACGAAGCGCGCTCGCGCGCCCAGGGCGACAGCCCAGGCGGCGACGTTGGCCGCCTGCCCGCCGGCGCCGACCCGGGTCGTCGCGACGACGTCGTCGCCCGCGACGAGCGGCTCGTCGGGACGGACGATGACGTCGAGCACCAGGTCGCCGAGCGTGCAGATCAGCATGGGCACCGACCCTAGCCGCGACGCTGCCCGGCGCCGGCGGTCTCGCGTAGGAAGCGTCGCGCCGCCGCTTCGGCGCGTGTAGGTGCTAGAGCTGCGCCCGGGCCGAGTCCCGCGACTGGAGGATCCGGAACAGCTTGAGCGCGACATGGACCTCGAATCGCGCACCGCCGTCGGAGAGGTCGAGGTCGAGCGCCTCCTCCATGCGCTTGAGCCGATGCTCGACGCTCGTGTGATGCAGGTAGATCTTGGCGGCGGCGCGGCGCAGCGTCCCCTCGTCGAGGTAGCACTCGAGCACGTCGAGGTCCGACGGGCTGCCGTGCTGACCGATCGCCTCGGTCAGCCGGCGGAACAGGGGCGCCGCGAGGATCTCATCCGGCGGGATCTGGCCGAGGAGGTGGAGATCGTGCAGCTCGCGGAACCGGCCGAGGTTCGGATCGGCGCCGGTCATCCGCCGGAGCGCGAGCGCCTCCCGCGCCTGCTCGGCGCCGGACGACAGCGCGTCCAGCGCGACCGGCTCGCCGACACCGGCGCCGATCGCGAAGCCCAGCCGCTCCTCCAGTCC
>JBPCNM010000140.1:0-4153 GCA_051001255.1 Solirubrobacteraceae bacterium | reverse complement strand
CCTCTATGGCTGCCAGTCGCACCTTCTCGTTCCGTGCCGAGCGGGATCTTGGCGAGCGGCACGACCGGGCGCTTGCGGAGCTTGAGCGGCTGCGCCGGGAACGCCCGCGCCTGGCCGACAGCGTGCGGTACGACTTCGACGTGCGCCTGGCCGCCGCTCACCAACGCGGCCTGGCCAGTTCCGCTGAGCGGCTGCGCGCAACCGTTTCGGCCCTTGTTGCGGCCGTCGAGGAGGCGCTCGCCGACGAGCCCCTGCTCGACGGCGGGCCGGTGCCGGGCGATGACGAGACGCTGGCCGCTGCGCGCGCCGCGGCGTCCGCCGCCGCGCGACGCTACGAAGCCGAGCAGACCGGTGCGCCGTGATAGTCGATGCGGGCGAGGTCTGGTGGTTCGAGTTGCCCCGCGTCGGACGCAAGCCAGGAGTGGTGTGCTCGCGCCGAGCGGCGAACCTGCGCCTGATGCCGGTTGTCGCGCGGATCACGACCGTCGACCGCGACCGGACGCTGCCGACCGCCGTAGCGCTCGACGTCGGCGAGGTCGAGGGGCTCTCGCAAGCCGGCTTCGCCCTTGCGCACGACCTGTTTCTCGCCGGGCCGGCCGCGCCGGCGGTAACCGCCGCCGGGCGACTGAGCGCGCTCAAACTCGTCGAGCTGCGCCGCGCTCTCGCCTGGACGTTCTCGCTCGCCGACTGACCGCGTCCGACCGTTAGGCCGCCTGGGCAAAGCCGCCGGTCTCGCGTGCGGCGAAGCCGCCGAGCGCGTGCGCGATCGCGCGGTAGGCCTCGGCGTTGAGGCTCATCCCGATGTGGGACCCGTGGATCTCCACGCAGGCGTCGGCCTCGGGATCCAGGCAGGAGCGCCAGTCGACGATGCCGTCCGAGCGCGAGTAGAGCGAGACGTAGCCGACCTCGGGCGGGAACGGGCCCTCCAGCGCGGCGCGGAAGCGCGAGCAGCAGTCGCCGCGCAGGCAGCGCCACGACAGCAGGCCGGGAACGGGAACACTGCCGAGCGCGGCGACGACGCCGACCTGGGCGAGCAGGAGCGGATGCACGGCGAGCTGTGAGACGACCGGCGCGCCGAGCGCGACGACGCCGGCCACGAGGTCGGGCCGGCGCGCGCCCAGCGCCTTGGCGAAGACGCCGCCGCGGCTCTGGCCGACGATCACGACGCGCCGGCCGGTGCTCGCGGCCAGCGTCTCCAGCCGCTCCTCCAGCCGTTCGCACGCCGCTTCCGAGCAGGCGACGTTGGCGCGGATGCCCGCCCGCCTGGTATGCCAGTCGGCGGCGCGCAGCCACTGGGTCATCGTCGCGAGCGAGCCGTCGCCGGCGAGGAAGCCCGGGATGAGCAGGACGCCGCGACCGTCGCCGGCCGGCACCCCGGCACCGCGGAAGACGGCCGAGCGCCGCAGCCCCGCCCACTCCAGGCCGATCCGGCTCTCGCGCCACAGCGGCGGGACCGCGGGCGGGCGCGGGATCGCGGGCAGGTGCGGGTGGGGAAGCGACACGTGGAGAGCCGTTCGACGGCGTGTCAGCCGGCTCGTTCGACTGGAAACCAGGATGGCATCCTCGCAGCCGCCCCGGACGTGCGACACCCCCGGTGGTCCAGGGCGCGCCGCACGGGCGGCGACCGTGTGCAAGCATCGCGAGCATGCGCGCCGCGACCATCCGCGATGGCGACATCGCGGTCCAGGAGCACCCGGATCCCGAGCCGGAGGCGGGCGAGCTGCTCGTCCGGGTCCGCGCCGCCGGCCTCAACGGCGCGGACATGATGCAGCTCAAGGGCGCCTATCCCGCGCCGCCCGGCTCGCCGCCCGACATCCCCGGCCTCGAGCTCGCCGGCGAGGTGGTCGCGCTCGGGCGCGGAGTGACGCGCTTCGTGCTGGGCGATCGCGTGATGGCGGTCGTGGGCGGCGGCGGCCAGGCGGAGCTGGCCGTCGTGCACGAGCGGGCGGCCATGCCCGTGCCCGACGAGCTCGACTGGACGGCCGCCGGCGGGGTACCGGAGGCGTTCACCACGGCTCACGACGCGCTGTTGACCCAGGCCGGGCTGTCGGTCGGCGAGCGCGTCCTCGTCCACGGCGCCGCGGGCGGCGTGGGCATGGCCGCGGTGCAGCTCGCCACGATGGCCGGCGCCCGCGTGACCGCGACCGTCCGCGACGCGGCCGCGCGCGAGCAGATCACCGCCCTCGGCGTGCTCGCGCTCGAGCCGGAGGGCTTCGAGGCGCACGGGCCGTTCGACGTCGTGCTCGAGCTGGTGGGCGCGCCCAACCTCCCCGGCGACCTCTCCGCGCTTGCCGAGTGCGGGCGCATCTGCGTGATCGGCGTCGGGGCCGGGGCCAAGGTGGAGCTCGACCTGCGCGCGCTGATGGGCAAGCGCGGCCGGATCCACGGCTCGGTCCTGCGCGCCCGCTCGCTCGAGGACAAGGCCGACGCCGCCCGCCGCGTCGAGCGCTCGGTGCTGCCCGGCTTCGCCTCGGGCGACCTCAGCGTCCCGGTGACGGCGACGTTCCCGCTCGACGCGGTCGCCGACGCCTACGCGCGCTTCAAGGCCGGCGCGAAGCTCGGCAAGATCGTGCTCGAGCTCTGAGCTCCTCGATCCGCCGACGCGTGGGGAGCGCCACGCTGCAGATCGGCCCCGCCCGGCCGATGAACGTGTCGGCGAGCTCTGCGGACCCGCCCGCACGATGGCGATCAAGCGAAACCGACCCAGCACGACCGCCGGCGGACGGCGCCCCGGCGTGGCGCTCAAGCTGCTGCGCACGGTCGGCATCCTGGCGATCGCCGGCGGGCTCGGCGCGTTCGGCACGCTGGCGAGCTTCAGCGCCACGACGTCGAGCTCCGGGAACGAGACCCAGTCGGGCACCGTCGCCATCAGCGACACGGACGGGGGAAGCGCCGCCCTGTACTCCGCCACGAGCGGCAAGCCGGGCGATGCGGTCTCGAGCTGCATCCGCGTCACCTACACGGGCTCGTTGAAGGCAAGCGTCCGCGTGCACGTCTCGGCCGGCATCGCCGACGGCGGCGCCTTCGACGTCGAGGTGGAGCGCGGCTCGGGGCTTGCCGCGCCGTCGGCGGCCATGAGCTGCACGGGCTTCACCGCCTCGTCGGTCGCCTTCGACGGGTCGCTCGCGTCGTTCCCGACCACCTACGCGGCGGGCGTCGACGCCAAGTCCGGCGGCGCCTGGTGGGCGCAGGACGACTCGGTCGACTATCGCATCACCATCACCGTGAACGACGACACGACCCCGAACGCCCACACATCGCCGCGCGCGACCGGCGGCCACACCTTCACCTGGGAGGCTCGCAACGGGAGCTTCAACCATCTGGACGCCGACACCGAGGGCCTCAAGGACCGCCTCGGCCACTGGGCGCCCTGGTACTCGACGAGCGTGGCACGGACGACGCAGCAGGCCAGGACGGGGTACGGCAGCCTGGGCGTCTCCATCACAGGGCCGTACGGCTGGGGCGTGACGCTCGACAACTGGCCCGGCTTCGTCGCCACACCGGGCGACAAGCGGATCCAGTTCTGGGGACGCCTCGGGACGGGATCCGGCCTCGCCGCATCGATGCGCGTCAAGTGGCGCGACGGCGCCGGCACGGTCCTGCAGACGGACGTCGTGACGATCCCGGCCCTGTCCTCGGCCTGGCAGCTGGCAACCGCCGACGTCGTGGCGCCGGCGGGAACCACGCGCGTCTTCGTCGAGCTGTACGGCGGCTCTGGGGTGGCGGGCGACTCGCTCTACGTCGACGACGTCTTCGTCGGCGCCGGATCCTGACTAGCCGGGCTCGTCCAGCGCGTCGGGATCCAGCGCGGTCGACTCCGCCGCGTGGACGCTGCACAGCGCCGGCCCGCCGGACTCCATGACCTGCTTGAGCTCGGGCTCCGTCAGCTTCGCACCGCACTCCTCGCAGTGCTCGCCGGCGGTCTCGAGCGTGCGTTCCTCGAGGTCCATGGGGCGAGTCTAGCCCCTGCCCGTCGGCACCGCATCGGTCCGACTCGAGGTGATCGACGGGTGTCGATCGTCCGAGCGGACACCCGGCCACATAGGCCTCAATACGGCGGGAAGTCGGCGTACCACTCACCCAGGCGCCGGAACGCGGTCCAGAACGCGCGCTTGGCGCTCTCCTCGTCCAGCGCCTCGTCGATGTTCGGCAC
>JBPCNM010000139.1:0-4295 GCA_051001255.1 Solirubrobacteraceae bacterium | reverse complement strand
GCCGTCGCGCACGGAGACCGGGAAGGTGTCCACGGGCACGTAGGCAGGCAGGTTCAGGGGCTTTCCGGTCCGCAGGTCGAAGACCGACCCGTGCCGGGGGCATTCGATGGTGCAGTCACTCGCGTCGAGCTCACCCTCGAGGAGGTCGCCCTCGTCGTGCGAGCATCGATCCTCGATGGCCAACAGCTCGCCGGCGCAGTTGATGACGCCGATCTCGAGGTCCTCCCAGGCGATCCGGCGCATGCCGCCGGGCGGGAGTTCCTCAACGGGGCAGATGTCGATCAGTTCGGCCATATCTCCGACCGCGCCGGTCGGACTTGGAGTCTAGCGGCTGGAGCACTGCCCGGCGCTAGCCTTCGGCGGAATCCGTTGCGATGAACGAGCCCCATACCATCCGCGAGCATCTCGCCGGCGCGGCTGCCTACGTCGTTCTCGCGACCGCGCTGCCACGGCTCGCCTACCGGCTGCGCTGGCCCACACGGCTGGGGCCGCGCGGACTGGTCGCCTACATCGCCGGCGTCACCCTCTTCCACTTCGGGCTCGGGCACTACGTGCTGCCCCGCATCAAGCGCATCGTCGACGAGTGTGACCGGCTCACCAAACGACTCGGCCGCGAACCGACCGACGACGAGCTCGCCGACCACTTCGGCTACGGCTCCGGCGATTGACCCGGCCAGCCGCGAAGGACTCACCCACTGAGAAGCGGAAGAGCTCAGCCCTCGCGGCTCACCTCAGCCGCGCTGGGCGGCGTGTCGGACTCCCACGCGACGGCGTGGCCGAGCCCGGCCGACTTGAGCACCTTGAGCGTGAGCAGAGCGCACTTCATGCGCGTGGCGGAGATGTCGATGCCGAGCAGGTCGAGCACGAAGTCGCGGTCGAGCCGGATCAGGTCGTCCACCGGCATCCCGATGACCTCCTCGGAGGCCATCGAGGCGGACGCCTGCGAGATCGCGCAGCCGTGGCCGGAGAAGCGCACGTCCGCGACGCGGCCGTCCTCGCCCAGCTTGAGCTGGACCTTCAACTCGTCGCCGCAGAGCGGGTTGTTGTCCTCGAACTCGAGGTCGGCGTCGGCCAGCTCGCCGAAGTTCCGCGGCTGCTTGTAGTGCTCGAGGATGTTCTCGCGGTAGAGCTCGTCCATATGCGAAAGCTAGTCGAAGATCTCCTGCACCTTGCCGAGGCCGGCGATCAGGCGGTCGGCGTCGTCGTGGGTGGAGTGCACCGCGAACGAGGCGCGCGTGGTGGCCGCGACGCCGAGCCGTCCCATCAGCACCTGCGCGCAGTGGTGCCCCGCGCGCACGCAGACGCCTTCGCGGCCGAGGATCTCGGCCACGTCGTGCGGGTGGATGCCCTCGAGCGCGAACGAGATGACGCTGCCGCGCTGCGCGAGGTCCGACGGGCCGTGGATCTCCAGGCCGTCGACGCCGCGCAGTCGCTCGACGGCGTAGCCGACGACGTCGCGGGAGTGCTCCCAGACCGAGGACATGCCGAAGCGATCGAGGTAGTCGACCGCGGCGCCCAGGCCGACGGCCTCGGCGATCGGCGACGTGCCGGCCTCGAACCGCGTCGGCGGCTCGGCGTAGCGGCTCTCGAGCTTCTCGACCTTGGCGATCATGTGCCCGCCGCCCAGGAACGGCGGCATCGCCTCCAGCAGCTCACGCCTGCCGTGGAGGACGCCGATGCCGGTCGGCCCGTAGGCCTTGTGCGCGGTCCAGGCGTAGAAGTCGGCGCCGAGCGCGTGGACGTCGAGCGGCAGGTGCGGCGCAGCCTGGGCGCCGTCGACCAGCACGACCGCGCCGGCGGCGTGCGCGCGGGCGACGATGTCGGCCACCGGGTTGACCGTGCCGAGCACGTTGGAGATGTGGGCGAAGGCCAGCAGCTTGGGCGCGCGGGCCAGTAGCGCGTCGAGCTCGGCGTCGATCAGCAGCCCCTCGTCGTCGACCGGCACGTACGCCAGCTGCGCCCCGGTGCGCTCGCACAGCATCTGCCACGGGACGAGGTTGGAGTGGTGCTCCATCTCGGTGACGACGACCAGGTCGCCGGGCCCCACGTTGGCGGTCCCCCAGGAGTAGGCGACGAGATTGATCGCCTCGGTCGCGTTGCGGGTGAAGACGGTCTCGCCGGGCGCCGAGCCGGCGAACGCGGCGACCTTCTCGCGCGCCCCCTCGTAGGCGTCGGTCGCCAGCGCCGCGATCGGGTACACGCCGCGGTGGACGCTGGCGCGGTACTCGCGGTAGTAGGCGTCCATCGCCTCGATCACTCCGATCGGGGTCTGCGACGTCGCGCCCGAGTCGAGGTAGGCGACGCCCGTGTGCGGGATGGTCGGGAAGTCGGCCGCGGAGGGGGCGAGCAGGCTCATGCCGCTGCCGTCACCTCGTCGCGGATCCAGCCGTAGCCGCGTTCCTCGAGCGCGGTGACGAGCTCCGGGCCCCCCTGCTTGACGACCCGGCCCTCGAACATGATGTGCACGAACTGGGGCTTCACGATGTGCAGGATGCGCTGGTAGTGGGTGATGACCAGCGTGCCCATGCCGGTCTCCGCGGCCACCGCGTTGACGCCCTCGGCGACCGTGTTGAGCGCATCGATGTCCAGCCCCGAGTCGGTCTCGTCGAGCACGGCGAGCCGCGGGGCGAGCAGCGCGAGCTGGAGGATCTCCATGCGCTTCTTCTCTCCGCCCGAGAAGCCCTCGTTGAGGTAGCGGGTGGAGAAGTCCTTCGGCACCTTGGTGAGCGCCATCGCCGTCTCGACGGTCTTGCGGAAGTCCTTGAGCGAGATCAGCTCCTCGCCGCGCGACTCGCGGTGCGCGTTCATGACCATGCGCAGGTACTTCGTCACGGTCACGCCGGGGATGGCGACCGGGTACTGGAAGGCCATGAACAGGCCCGCCCGGGCGCGCTCGTCCGGCTCGGCCTCGGTGATGTCCTCGCCGTCGAGGAGGATCTGGCCGTCGGTCACCTCGAGGTTGGGGTGACCCATCAGGGCGTTGGCCAGGGTCGACTTGCCCGAGCCGTTCGGCCCCATCAGGGCGTGGAACTCGCCGGAGCGCACGTGCAGATCGACGCCCTTGAGGATCTGCTTGTCACCGGCTGAGACGTGCAGGTTCTTGATCTCGAGATCGGCCATCGTCGGCTCCAGGGATGTCGTTGGGTAGCGAGGTCTTGCCGGCGGAGAAGTCAACGAGCTCCGCCAGGGTGGTGCGCTGCAGCGACTTGATGACGCCCATCTGCACGCGCGTCCAGAGCAGCTTCGTGGCGCACAGCTCCGCATCGTCGTGATGCGAGCACAGCACGCGCCCGTCGCGGTCGTCGAAGAAGCAGTCCATCGGGGCGATGTGTCCCTCCAGCGCGAGGACGACCTGGTCCATCGTGATCTCCGCGGCGGGGTGCGCGAGCAGATAGCCGCCGTGCGCACCGCGGGTGGCCGCGACGATGCCGGCCTTCTTGAGCCGCGCGGCGATCCGCTCGAGGTAGGCCAGCGGCAGCGATTCCGCCTCGGCGATGGCCTTGAGCGCGACCGGCCGGCGCCCGTCCTGCAGGCCCAGCTGCACGAGCAGCCTGACGCCGTACTCCGCCTTGGTGGTGAAGATCACGACGCTAAAGCCTACCAACGCGGTCGGAGTTCTCCCGGATGGGGTCCCGCGCGACGGGGAGGACCCTCGTCCCTTGCCGCTCGGCGATCACGTGGACCGCCCAGCCCGGAGGCAACCCGGGCCGACCGGCGTCGCCCGAACCGCGCCGCTGATATATCTTGCCCGGCAGAGTCGATCGCACCCAGTCTCTGGGTCAGGGAATCCGGTCGAAATCCGGAGCTGACGCGCAGCGGTGGGGTCGCGCGAGACGGCAAGCTCGCCACTGGGCCCGCGTGCCTGGGAAGGCTGCCGTCCCGATCGCGTCCGAGCCCGAAGACCTGTCGATTCCGCCACCGCGCACGGCGCGGCGGCGCCGACACACACAGCGGCCCCGCGAGACGGGCCGCACGGACAGGAAGGCGGACGATGACCGATCACGTCATCCCAAACCCCGGGGTCCTGCTGTACACCCGGATCAAGAAGTCGCCGTACTACTACGGGTCACGGCGCCACGGCGTCGCGCTCTACTCCTTCTACAACCATCACTACCACCCGCGTCACTACGGCGACCCGTTCCAGGAGTACTGGCAGCTGCTCGAGGGCGTGACGTTGTGGGACGTCGGCGGCGCGGAGCGGCAGGTCGAGATCACCGGCCCCGACGCGTTCGAGTTCACCAACATGCTCACCCCGCGCGACCTGCGCCAGTGTGCGGTCGGGCAGTGCAAGTACG
>JBPCNM010000138.1:0-3109 GCA_051001255.1 Solirubrobacteraceae bacterium | reverse complement strand
CGGCTGGAAGGCGACACGATCAAGCTCCCGTTCGGGGACGCGCCGATGCCCGACGAGCTGCGCGGCAAGCTCAAGGGCGACGGCAAGGGCCGCGACGTGATCGCCGGGGTGCGCCCCGAGCACTTCGAGGACGCGATCGTGGAGCCCGACAAGCCGGGGCTGAAGTTCTCCGCCCCGGTGACGGTGGTCGAGTCGATGGGTTCGGAGCTGTACGCCTACTTCGAAGTGGAGTCGGGTGGCGTGCAGTCCGCCGAGCTGGTCGAGCTGGCCGAGGACGCCGGCCTCTCCGACCTCCCGAGCCACGGCGGCGACGGGCAGCAGGTCGTCGCCCGGCTGGCCGCCGCGAGCGGGGCCCGCCCCGGCCAGAAGGCCGAGATGGTGCTCGACACCCAGAAGATCCAGCTCTTCGACCCCGACGGGGGCAAGAGCCTCACCGCGGCGGCCTAGGGCCGCTGCCGCCGCTGCTCGCGATCGGCCTGGGAGCAGCGGCGGCGGTCCTGACTCAAAGCCCGAGCTCGCGCGCGTAGGTGCGCCGGTAGTCCTTGCGCGCGCCGAGCACCTTCAGGACGTACTGGCGCGTCTCGGGGAACGGGATGTGCTCGGCGACACGGAAGCGCTCGCCACCGGCCTCGGCGCCGGCCATCCACTCGTCGACCTTGCCCTCCCCCGCGTTGTAGGCCGCGAGCGCGAGCACCTCGCGGCCGTCGTACTTGTCGAGCAGGTAGCGCAGGTACCAGGAGCCGTAGGCGATGTTGACCTGCGGCGTGGCGAGATCGCCCTGGACGAACGCGGTGCCGCCGGACTTCCCGGCGATGTAGTCCGCGGTCTGAGGCATGAGCTGCATCAGCCCCTTCGCGCCGGCGCGCGAGGTCTGGTCGCGGAAGTGCGACTCCGCGTAGATGACGCCCGCGATGAGCGACGCGTCGAGGTCCTTGTCGGCGGCCTGCTGGCGGATGACGTCGTCGTGGCGCAGCGGCAGCGTCACCTCCTGCACGGCCTGGTCGGCCCACGGCGCGACGGCGGCGGCCACGATCAGCGCGGCGACCGCGACGGCGGCCAGGAAGCCGAAGCGGCGGCGCATCACGTGACGGCGCGGCGCGCGCCGCGAGCGTGCCGCGGTGCGCGGGCGACGGGTGGCCGTACGGGTGCTCATGGTCTCAGGTCAGCTTCTCAAGAACCCGGGAAAGTTCCTGCTCGAGCGCCGCGAGATCCCGGTCGTTGCGGACGACATGGTCGGCGCGCGCCGCCTTCTCCGCCTGCGAGAGCTGCCGCGTGGTCCGCTCGTCGACGGCGGCATGCCCGCGCGCCGCTGCACGTTCGGCCCGGATCGCTTCGTCGGCGACCACCACCAGGGTAGCGTCGTAGAGGCCCTCCAGCCCGGCCTCGAACAGCAGCGGGGTCTCGACCACGAGCGCCGGCGGCGGCGGCGTGCGGGCGGACTCGGCCTCGCGCCACGCCTGCACGCGGGCCCCGACCCGGGGCCACAGCAGTCCCTCCAGCCAGCCGCGCTCCTCGGGTGCGGCGAACGCGTGGCGCGCGACGGCCGCGCGGTCGACGATGCCCGCGGGCGCCACGTCGGGGCCCCAGCGCGCGACGACGGAGTCGCGCACCTCGGGGTCGGCGTAGAGCTCGTGGACCACCGCGTCGGTCGACAGCGTGGCGGCACCCAGCCGGGCGAGCGTCGCCAGCGCCTCGGACTTGCCGGCGCCGATCCCACCCGTGAGGGCGACGAACGGCGGTGCTACGCCTGCTCCTCGCCCGCCTCGGGCCGCGGGGCCGCCTCGGCCGCGGGCTCCTCGACGCCGGCCTCGGACGCGTCGGCCGCCTCAGGCGCGGGCTCCTCGACGCCGGCCTCGAACTCCGCGGCCCCCTCGGCCTCGGGCTCCTCGACGCCAACCTCGGGCGCGTCGGCAGCGGGCTCCTCGACGGCAGCCTCGTCGAACTGCGCGACCGCCTCGGCCTCGGGTTCCTCGACGCCCACCTCGGGCGCATCGTGGGCGATCTCTGGCTGTGCGGCGAAGACGTCCTCGGACAGACCCAGCTCGGGCACGTTGTCGAGGTCGCCGGCGCCGCCGGCCTCGCCCTCGATCGCCTGCAGGTCGCGGCGCGGCAGGACCTGGTCCTCCACCCGCTTGATCGACAGCGACAGGCGGCGGCGCTCGGAGTCGATCTCGAGGATCTTCACCTTGACGTCGTCGCCGGGCTGCACGATCTCACGCGGGTTCTCCACGTGCTGCTGCGCGAGCTCGGAGATGTGCACGAGGCCCTCGACGCCCTCCAGGATCTCGACGAACGCGCCAAAGGCGACCACCTTGGTGGCCTTGCCCTCGAGCTCGTCGCCGACCGAGTAGGTATCGACCACGCGCTGCCACGGGTCCTCCTGGGTCTGCTTGAGGCCCAGGGAGATGCGCTGGCGGTCGCGGTCGATGTCGAGCACCTTGACCTGCACGGTGTCGCCGATGTTGAGGATCTCCGACGGGTGGTTGACGTGCGACCACGAGAGCTCGGAGATGTGGATCAGGCCGTCGATGCCGTCGAGGTCGACGAACGCGCCGAACTCCACGATGTTGGAGATCTGGCCCTCGATGATGAGGCCGGGCTGCAGCCGCTCCAGGATCGCCTGTCGCTGCTCCTTGCGCTCCTCCTCGAGCACCGCGCGGCGGCTCAAGACCACGTTGTTGCGCGGGCGGTTGAGCTCGATCACCTTCGACTCGATCGTCTGGCCCATGTACTCGTCCAGGTTCGGAACGCGGCGGATGTCGACCAGCGAGGCGGGCAGGAAGCCGCGCACCCCGAGGTCGACGATCAGGCCGCCCTTGACGACCTCGATGACCGAGCCGTGGACGGGCTCGCCCGACTCGGCGGCCGCCTCGATGCGCCGCCAGGCGCGCTCGAAGCGGGCACGCTTCTTGGAGAGGATCAGGCGGCCGTCCTGGTCCTCCTTGGTGAGGACGAGGGCGTCGACCTCCTCACCGAGCTCGACTTCCTCGTTCGGGTCGACCGACTTGCGGATCGAGAGCTCGTTGGAGGGGATGACCCCCTCGCTCTTGTAGCCGATGTCGACGAGGACCTCGTCCTTGTCGATGCGCACCACCGCACCGGTGACGAC
>JBPCNM010000137.1:0-5891 GCA_051001255.1 Solirubrobacteraceae bacterium | reverse complement strand
AACGCGCGCGAGAACTACACGGCCGCGCATTCCGAGGCGGTGCTCGCGCTGGCGCTCGAGGTCGCCGCCGAGCTGGGCGTGGACGGCGAGCACGCCACGTCGGTCGGGCAAGTTGCGCTGCTGCACGACATCGGCAAGGTCGGCGTGCCCGACGCCATCCTGCAGAAGCCCGGCCGCCTGACCGGCCCCGAGTGGGAGGTCATGCGCGAGCACCCCGCCATCGGGGCGAAGATCGTCAGTGCGATCGGGCCGCTCTCCCACCTCGCGCCCGCCGTCCGCGCCGAGCACGAGCGCTGGGACGGCGGCGGCTACCCGGACGGGCTCGCGGGCGAGGCGGTCCCGCTCGCCAGCCGGATCTGCTTCGTCTGCGACGCCTGGCACGCGATGACCTCCGACCGCCCGTACCGGCGCGCGCTGACGACCGGGCAGGCGCGCGCCGAGCTGGAGCGCCACACGGCGACGCAGTTCTGCCCGACCACGGTGGCGGCACTGATCCGGCTGCTCGACCGCGACGGCGCGCCGGTCGTCGAGCCCGCCGGCGGCCCGGGCGCCGCGAGCCCCAAGCTCCCGCGCGTGCGCCCGGACCGCCCGCTGGAGGCGGAGCTGCGCGCGCTCATCACGGTCTCGAGCGCCGTCGCCGGCGCGCACCGGTTCGAGGAGGTGCTCGACGCGGTCGGCGAGCAGGCCTGCCGCGTGCTGCGCGCCGCGGGCATCTCGATCAGCCGCTGGGAGCCCGAGCACGACCACATGCGCACGCTCGCCAACGCCGGCGACCTCAACCCCGGCGAGGAGTCCCGGCCGGCCCAGGAGACGTGGGCGCTGACCGCGCTGGACCGGGTGCTGGTCGAGCACGGGCAGCCGTACGTGGTCGCGCTCGACCACGCCGAGCTGCCCGACGAGGAGCGCGACTTCCTGGAGCGGATCGGGCGCGGTTCGGCGCTCGCGGCGCCGATCCGGTTCGAAAACCGGGTGTGGGGGGTGCTCGAGGCCTACTCCCCGGTGGGCGCGGCCCCGTTCACCGCTTCGCACGTGCGCTTCGCCGAAGCGCTGTGCGCCCAGGTGGCGACCGCGATCGGGCGGGCGGAGCTGTTCTCGCGCCTGGAGTCGCTCGCCTACGAGGACCCGCTCACGCGGCTTCCCAACCGGCGTGCGCTCGACGAGCGCCTGGAGGGGTCCGTGGCGCGCGCACACGCGACCGCAGGCGAGCTGGCGCTCCTGTTCTGCGACCTCGACGGGCTCAAGGACGTCAACGACCGGCACGGCCACGACGCCGGCGACCGTGCGCTGGCGGCCGCGGGCCGCGCGCTGACCGACGCCGCGGAGGCGTTCCCGGGCTCGTTCACGAGCCGGCTCGGCGGCGACGAGTTCTGCGTGGTGATGGAGGGCTACGGCCCGGACTCCGCGCGTGCCCTGGCACGCGACGCCGCCCACCGGCTCGCCGCCGCGCCGGGCGGTCCGCTGACGCTCTCGTGCGGCGTGGCGTGCCTGGACGACGAGCACCGGCGCTCGGCTGACCTCTTCCGCGCCGCGGACGCCGCGCAGTACGCCGCCAAGCGCGTCGGCGGCGGCAAGCTGTTCGTCGCGGAGCCCGGCATCCCGACCCCGGCGGTCCCGGTGCTGGAGCCGTGTTCACGCCGGCGCTCCCGCGACGCCGGGCCGCACGAGCGCGAGGCGCTCGTGCGCTTCGTGCTCGGGCTGCTCGATTCGGACCTCGACGGTGCGGGCGAGCTGGCGCGCCTGGAGGCGGTCACCGGTGCGTTCGCCGAGGCGTTCGACGCCGCCAAGTGGGCGATCTCGCGCCGGCCTCCGGACTCTCCGCACGTCGAGACGGTGCTCGGATCAGAGCGGCGCGATCGCTACGACCCCGAGGCGCCCGACGTCCGCTTCAGCGTCGAGGACGAGGTCTATGCGCTCGCCGACTACCCGCTCACGGCGGAGATCATGGAGCGCGGCGGAGGGTTCGCGCTCGACGCGACCGACGAGGGCGCCGACGCGCGCGAGCGGGCGCTGCTGACCGAGTGGGGCTTGACCGCGGTGACCGCCGCGGCGGCGCTCGCGCCCGACGGGACCGCCTGGCTCGTGGAGCTGTACTCCGACCGCCGCACGCACGCGCTGCCCGCCGCCCTGGCCGAGCTGCGGCTGCTCGCGGGCGAAGCGGCGGGTCGTGGGCCCGCGCCGGGCTATGACCCGGCGGTCACATCGCGCGCGAACGTCTTGAAGACCTCCACGTAGCGCTGCAGGTCGGCGTCGGAGTGCAGGACCGACAGCGTCCACTCCTCGTCGACGCCGGGCGTCATGAAGACGCCGCGGTTCATGTGGTAGAGCCAGGCGAGCTCGGTCAGCGGGTGGTGGATCCGCGTGATGTAGTCGCGGTACTCGCGGATCGGCTCGCTCGCCATCACCACGCAGCCCTTGGAGCCCATCCCGATCGTATGGGCCGGCAAGCCGTAGTCGGCGATCACGCGGTCGCAGCCGGCCATCAGGTCCCCGTTGGCCTTGTGCAGCTGCACGTAGGCGGCGGGGGTGAGGATCTCGAGCAGCGCGGCCTGGGCGGCGGCCATCACGAGCGGGTTTCCGTTGAACGTGCCCTGCTGGCGCACGCGCCCGTCGGCCACGAGCGCGCCGAGCGCCTCGGTCATGCCGACGGCGCCGCCCGGCAGGCCGCCGCAGATCGCCTTGGCGAGGCAGACCACGTCGGGCGTCACGCCGAACAGCTCCGTCGCACCGCCCGCCGCGACGGCAGCACCGGTCTTGACCTCGTCGAAGATCAGGACCACGCCGTGAGCCGTGGCCAGCTCGCGCACCCGCTCGAGGTAGCCGGCCACCGGCGGCACGATGTTGATGTTCATCATCGCCGGCTCGAGGATCACGCCGGCGACCTGGCCTTCGAGGTCTGCCAGGGTGCGCTCGAGCGCATCCGCGTCGTTGAACGGGACCGGCTGGGTCTGCGACGCCGTCGTCGACGGGTAGCCGAGGCCATAGGGGACCGCGTTGGGGCGCTCGCGGTCGCCCATCAGCTCCGGCGGCGGCTTGACGGAGACCATCACGGCGTCGTGGTGGCCGTGATAGCTGCCCTCGATCTTGACGATGATGTCCCTGCCGGTCGCGCCGCGGGCGAGGTGGACGGCGTCCATCGTCGACTCCGTGCCGGAGTTGGTGAAGCGCCAGTGCGGCAGCCCCCAGCGGCGCCGCAGCTCCTCGGCGACGACGATCGATCCCTCCGTCGGCGCGGCGAAGTGGGTTCCCCGATCCATGCGCGCCTTCACGGCGGCGGCGATGATCGGATTGGCGTGGCCGACGCACATGACGCCGAAGCCGTTGTGGAAGTCGAGGTACTCGTTGCCGTCGACGTCCCACACGCGCGCGCCCTCGCCGCGCTCGATGTAGACCGGCCACGGGTCGCCGCACTGGAACTGCGACGGCACGCCGCCCGGCATGACCCTGCTCGCGCGGGCGAAGTACTCGCCCGAGCGGCGCGTGCGCTCCACCAGCTTCGCCTGCTCCCGCTCGGTCAGCGCGGCGACGCGGGCGGGATCGATGGCGGTCTCGGCGAGCGTGACGGTCATGCGCGCGATCGTACCTTCGCCGGGGGTGCGGTTATCCCGCCTCTGCGTGCGGCCGGTGCACCTCGGTGCGATACCGCAGCATGAGCCGCGATCGATCGCCGACCAGCTCGTGCACCCGCCGCGTCATGCGCGCAGCGCCGCGCGGCGGACCTTGCCGCTCGGCGTGCGGGGCAGCTCGGCGGCGAAGTCGACGATGCGCGGGTACTTGTAGGGCGCCGTCTCGGCCTTGACGTGCTCCTGCAGCTCGAGTGCGAGCGCGGCAGAGGCGGCGTGTCCCGCGCGCAGCACGACGACCGCGCGCACGACGCTGCCGCGCTCCGGGTCGGGCGCGGCGACGACCGCGGCCTCCGCCACCGCGGGATGCGCGGCCAGCGCGGACTCGACCTCGAACGGGCCGATCCGGTAGCCGGCCGAGATGATCAGGTCGTCGGCGCGTCCCTCGAAGTAGAGGAAGCCCGCCTCGTCGGCGTGCACGCGGTCGCCCGTCCGCCACGGGCCGGCGGGCGGCTCCCCGGTGTCGGGCGTGGTGGCGGGAAGATATCCGAGGAAGAACGTCGGATCGGTCGCCGGGTCGAGCACCAGCTCGCCGTCGACGACGTCGAGCCGCACGCCGGGCAGCGGACGGCCCATCGAGCCGGGGCGCGCGGGCTCCCCGGGCGGCATTCCGGTGAGCTGGCCGGTCTCGGTCTGGCCGTAGCCGTCGCGGATCCACAGCCGCGTCGCGTCGTGCCACGTGCCGAGCACGTCCGGGTCGAGCGCCTCGCCGGCCGCCACCAGGCCCCGCAGCCCCGGCACGGCGCGCGGCTGGGCGCGCTTGGCGATCACGCGGTACTCCGTCGGCGCCATGCAGAGCACGGAGACGCGCTCGCGCGCGACGAGCTCGAGCCGCTCCTGCGGGTCGAAGCGCGCGTCGTGGAGCAGGGCGGCGGCGCCGCGCAGCCACGGGGCGACGAACGCGTTGCGGGCCGACTTCGACCATCCGGAGGCGGCCGTGCACCAGACCAGCTCGCCGGCGCGGACGTCGAGCCAGTGCTCCGCCTGCAGGCGCTGGCCGGTCAGGTAGCGCTGGCCGTGGAGCGCCGCCTTCGGCTGCCCCGCGGTGCCGGAGGTGAACGTGATCAGGCACGGGTCCTCGGGTGCCAGCTCGGCGGGCGGCGGCGCGGCGCGCTCGGGCCACTCGCCCCACGGCGCCCAGATCGTCGGGCCGCTCCAGCCGGCGGCGCCCAGCGCGTCCGCGTTGCGCTCGTCGGCGACGACGACCCGGGGCTCCACGGCGGCCAGCCGCAGTCGCAGGTCGTTGGGGCGCAGCTGCTCGGTGCACGGGAGGACGACATAGCCCTGGCGGAAGCAGGCCAGCATGGTGATGACCCACTCGGGCTGGTTGCCGAGCAGCGTGAGCACCACGTCCCCGCGCCGCAGGTCGCGCTCGTGCAGGCGGGCGGCGACCGTGCGGGTGAGGCACGCGACCTCGGCCATCGACCACTCGCGCCGCCCGCCGGTGCGGTCGATGCAGACCAGCGCGCGTCGCGCGGCGGGCGCGGCCTCGACCAGGTCGCGGGTGAAGTTCACGGCCGGTTGCAGCCTAGCTGGATCGAGATGATGCGGATCAGCGATCAGCTCGTCACCGATCCGCGTTGAGAATCCGTATCGCGGCGGACATCATGTCGATTGGACGCGGAGTCGCTACGGATCCCCCGGTCCGCCTCACTCGGTGTACCGACCCTGTCTTCACGAATGCTCCGACTTCAGGAGGGGATCTCGATGCGCATCAAGACGCTCGCGCTGGTCTGCACGCTTGCGCTGGCCGGACTCGTTCTCGCAAGCTCCGCCCAGGCATATCCCCAACAGGGCGGCGGATATCCGGCATACCCCTATGAGGGTCTATTTCCGAACCAGACGCCGTGCCGGTACAGCCTCAAGCGGTGGGCAGACGGCCAGGACATCGGCGGCGGCGGACCACTGAGGCTCCGGTACTTCTACAGCTCCCGCTGCGGCTCGTTCGCACGGGTCGACAATGCCCCACGGCACTGCCGGGTCGTGCTCGAGCGCTCGAGCACCGGCTTCACCTTGCCGCCGGCCTGGGTGCTCGAGACGGTCGATCCCGGCATCAACTACGCCTACACGAAGGTGGCCGACAACCTGCAGGGCCGCCTGTCGCGCAGCTACGTGCAGTGCGGTAACGACCGCCCACTCAGCACGCCCGCGTACTGAGCGCACGCCTCCAGCAGCTCGAGTCCCAGGGCGTAAGGGCTGCGCGTCCTGTCGCGTCGGTCGTGCGCGATCGGGCATCGCCCCTGCGTCCCGGCTGCTCGGACGGACGTTCAC
>JBPCNM010000136.1:0-3080 GCA_051001255.1 Solirubrobacteraceae bacterium | reverse complement strand
GCATGAGGGCGCGCGAGGCCGCCGCGCGCCGGTTCACGGCGCCCGCCGACACCACGACGGCGGTGCCGGACACCACCGTCGGGGGACACCCGACAGAGGCCGACCCGTCGCGGCGCCTGCATCGTCTGGAGCCCGCCGAGCTGCTCTACGGGCGCCTGCTCGCCTCCGCCGCGGCCGGCGGCGAGCCGGTCGAGGCGCGCTTCCGGATCGCCGACGGCCGGTCGCAGAAGCTGCCGCTGGGCAAGTGGCTCGCGCCGGTGGACACGGTCGACCGCGCCGTGCTCGCCCACGCCGCGCCGCCGGTGCTCGACATCGGCTGCGGTCCGGGCCGCCATCTGGCCGCGCTCGCCGCCGCGGGGCAACAGGGGCTCGGCCTCGATCTCTCCCCGGTCGCCGTCCGCCTCGCCCGCGCCCGCGGCGCCGAGGCGATCCTGCGCTCGGTGTTCGCCGACGTCCCGCGGGCGGGAACGTGGCGCAGCGCGCTCCTGCTCGACGGCAACATCGGGATCGGCGGTGCGCCGGAGGCACTGCTCGCCCGCGCCTGCGCGCTGATCGCCCCCGGTGGCGCCGTCCTCGTGGAGACCGGGCCGCCGGAGGCGCCGACCCGGCGCCTCCGCGTCCGGCTCGAGACGCGCTCGGCGATCAGCCCGTGGTTCGGCTGGGCGACCGTCGGCGCGGACGGCATCGCAGGGCTCGCGCGGGCCGCCGGGCTGGAGCCGTGCGCGACGTTCGAGGCCCGAGGCCGCTGGTTCGCGCGGCTGGAGCGCGCGCGGTGAGGACGCCTCCCGGTCCGTTCCGGCCGGAGTTCTGGAAGTCTCCGCTGCGCGGCCCGTGGCTCACCGCCGTGTTCGGCTCGCTGCTGCTCATCCTCATGGTCGCGGTCGCGCTCACCGGCTTCTTGTCGCATGCCGCCTACCAGCCCGACCTCGGGCGCAACGCGCTGGTCGGCACCGACGTCCCGTTCACGACGTTCTTCGACTGGCCCACGGGCCCGTCGTGGCTGTACGCGTTCACCCAGGGGCTGCACGTCACCGGGGGCCTGGTGGCGCTCCCGCTGCTGCTGGCGAAGCTGTGGTCGGTGATCCCCAGGCTGTTCCAGTTCCCGCCGGTCCGCACGCCGGCCGAGGGAATCGAGCGGATCGCGATCGCGCTGCTCGTGTCGAGCACCGGGTTCCTGTTCGCCACCGGGATCGCGAACATGCAGTACTGGTACGTGTTCCGCTTCGACTTCGTCCAGGCGCACTACTACGCGTCAGTGGTCTTCGTCGTGGCGCTGGCGGTGCACCTCGTCGTCAAGGTGCCGATCGCGCTGCGGGCCTACCGCTCGCGCGGCGTGCTCGCGCCGCTGCGCCAGAGCCTCGCCGAGACGCGCCAGGAGCCCGACGGCGACACGCTCGCGCTGCGGCCCGATCCGCCGACGGTCAGCCGGCGCGGCCTGCTCGCCGCGGTCGGCGGCGGCTCGCTCGTGGTACTGGTCGCCAACGCCGGCCAGTCGATCGGCGGTCCCACGCGCAACCTCGCGTTCCTGGCGCCGCGGCGCTCGGGCGGGTTCCCGGTCAACAAGACGGCGGACGGCGCGCAGGTCACCGAGGCGATGGTCGGCGCCGACTACCGGCTCGTGCTGCGCGGCGGCGCGAGCGAGCTCGAGCTGAGCCGGGAGGAGCTGCTGGCGCTGCCGCAGGCGACGCACACGCTCACGCTGGGGTGCGTCGAGGGCTGGTCGACGCGCCAGACCTGGACGGGCGTGCCGCTGCTCGAGCTCGCCCGGCGCGCAGGCGTGCCGGACGCGGACGAGCTGCTGGTCGAGTCGCTGCAGCCGGCGGGCGTGCTGCGCCAGGCGACGCTCGCACGCGGGCAGGTCGCGGACACGCGCTCGCTGCTGGCGCTGCAGGTCGGCGGCCAGGACCTGACGCTCGATCACGGCTACCCCGCGCGGATCATCGTGCCCGGCCTGCCGGGCGTGCACAACACCAAGTGGGTCGGGACGCTCACGTTCCGCGCATGAAGTCCCGCTACGGCGCCTCCCCGCTGCATCTGCTCGTCCACCTGGCCGCGCTCGCGCTCGCCGCGTGGGCGCTGCTGCAGGTGCTTCAGCTCGGCGGCTGGGAGCGGATCGTGATCTGGCTCGTCGGCGCCGTCGTGCTGCACGACGCGATCCTGTGGCCCGCCTACGCGACACTCGACCGGCTCGCCCTGCGCGGCCGGCCCGCCGGCTGGGCGAACTACGTGCGCGTCCCGGTCGGCATCTCGGCGCTGCTCCTGCTCGCGTTCTTCCCGGTCATCTGCGGCAAGGGCGACGCGACCTACATGCGCGTCAGCGGGGAGTCGTGGGACGGCTACGCGGCGCGCTGGCTGCTGGTGAGCGCGGTCCTGTTCGTCGTGGCGGGCACGCTCTACCTCGTCCGCTCGCGGTCCGGGTCGAGCAGCTGAAGCACGCCGTCGACCTTGCCGGTGACGAAGACGCGCCCGGTTGCCTCGTCGACCGCGACCGTGTTGGGCTGGCGCGGCGTCGCGTAGCGCTCGACGAGGTGCGGGCGCCCCCCGGCGGTCAGCTCGGTGAGCAGGTTGCGCGCGGTCTGGGTGATGAAGAGGCGGTGGCGGCGGTTGTCGATCGCGATGCCGTACGGCGAGCCGGGCAGCGGATAGCGGCGGATCAGCTCCAGGCGCGGGCGCAGGTGGTAGATCAGCAGCGCGCCGCCGGAGGTGTCGGCGACGAACAGGTAGTTGCCGCCGTCGGACACCGCGTGGGTCGGGCCGACGCCGGCGCTCGCGCGGCCGGTGCGCTTTCCCGACGCCACGTCGAAGGTCTCGACCACGCGCTCGCGCACGGAGACGGCGGCGACCTGGCGCCCGTCGTCGAGTGGTGTGACGCCACCCGGTTGCAGCGCCGTCTTCAGGCGCGCGACGGCGCGGTCGCCCTCGAGCACGGTCAGCGTGTGGGCGAACTCGTCGGCGACGAACACGCGGCCGCCGGCCGCGGCGGCGTCGTGCGGCTCGCGGCCGGTCGGCGCCGTGTCGAGCGCGCCGCCCGGGAGCGCGACCCGCAGCAGCGCGTCGGCGTCCTCCGCGGGCACCAGCAC
>JBPCNM010000135.1:0-11870 GCA_051001255.1 Solirubrobacteraceae bacterium | reverse complement strand
GCGATGGAGTGGACGATGTTCTTCCTGTTCGTCGCGCTCAAGGTGCCGCTCGCGGCGCTGTGCTGGCTGGTCTGGTGGGCGATCCACCAGACCGACGACCCGGTCGAGGAGCCGGGCGGCGACGGCGGGTCCAAGCGCCGCCCCCATCCGCACCCTCCGTTCCCGCGCACCCCGCGCCGCGGGCCGCACGGCGACCCGCTGGCGCCGTCGCCGCCGCGAGTTCGCACGGTGACCGCTCGGGCCCGCCAGCTCGCTCAGCGGACTTCGTCCGCGGGCACAGGCGACCGATAGCGTTCGCGCGTGCGCGCCCCCACCTCCGTCCTGTCCGACGGCACGATCCGCCGGCTGGTCGACGCCGGCAGGGTCGTCATCGACCCCTGGGACCCCGCGATGGTCCAGCCCGCCTCGGTCGACCTGCGGCTGGGTGACTCGTTCCGCGTCTTCCACAATCACCGCGTCGCCGCGATCGACCTGCGCGAGCCGCCGACGAACCTCACCGAGGAGGTCGTCATCGCCGGTGACGACCCGTTCGTCATCCACCCGGGCGAGTTCGCGCTCGGCCGCACGCAGGAGTACGTGGAGATCCCCGACGACATCGTGTCGAGGATCGAGGGGAAGAGCTCGCTCGGGCGGCTGGGGCTCATCGTCCACGCTACCGCGGGCTTCGTCGACCCCGGCTTCAAGGGCACCCTGACGCTCGAGATCACGAACCTCACCCGCGTCCCGATCAAGCTCTACAGCGGCCTTCCGATCGCCCAGCTGTCGTTCATGGTGCTCGACGCGCCGGCCGAGCACCCCTACGGCTCACCCGCGCTGGGGTCGCGCTACCAGGGCCAGACCGGCGCCACGGAATCCCGCTACGGGAGAGCGATCCGGTAGCGTCCGCGCCATGCTCAGCGCGTTCATCACCTTCGCCGCCGAAGCCGCCGAGGCCGAGCCGAGCAAGACGCCCTTCTACATCGTGGGCGGCGCGGCCGCCGTCTGGGCGGTCGTCCTGTTCGCGGTCGGTATGCGCTCCGCGACGTTCCCGGGCTCGGCCGCCGCCCAACGCGGGGTGATCGCCATCAGCGTGCTGCTGGTCGCGGCGGCGATGGCCAGCTCCGTCCTCACCGGCTGATGCCATGATGGGGGCATGGGAACCGAGGAGCAGAGCACGACCGGCGGTGGCGTAGCCACCGCCGCCGACACGCTGACCGTCACCGACAACCGGACGGGCAAGATCTACGAGATCCCGATCGAGGACGGGACCATCCGGGCGCCCGCCCTGCGTGACATCAAGGTCTCAGACGACGACTTCGGGCTGATGACCTACGACCCGGCGTTCATGAACACCGCGTCGTGCCGCTCGGCGATCACCTACCTGGACGGTGACAAGGGCGTCCTCGAGTACCGCGGCTACCCGATTGACCAGCTCGCCGAGCAGTCGACCTACATCGAGGTGGCCTACCTGCTGATCCACGGGGAGCTTCCCACGCAGGCCCAGCTCGACGCGTGGACGCACGAGGTGACGATCCACACGTTCGTGCACGAGAACGTCAAGGCGTTCATGCAGGGCTTCCGCTACGACGCCCATCCGATGGGCATGCTCGTGGCGTCGGTCGGCGCGCTCTCGACGTTCTATCCCGACGCGGCGAAGATCAAGGACGCCGCCGTCCGCTACGAGCAGATCGTCCGGCTCGTGGCCAAGATCCCGACGCTGGCGGCGTTCTCCTACCGCCACAACATGGGCCAGCCCTACGTCTATCCCGACAACGAACTGCGCTATCCCGGCAACTTCCTCTCGATGATGTACAAGATGACCGAGCTCAAATACGAGCCGGATCCCCGGCTCGAGCGCGCGCTCGACGTCCTCTTCATCCTGCACGCCGACCACGAGCAGAACTGCTCCACTTCGGCCGTCCGCGCGGTCGGCTCCTCCGAGGTCGACCCCTACTCGGCGGTCGCGGCCGGCGTCGCGGCGCTCTACGGCCCGCTGCACGGCGGCGCCAACGAGGCCGTGCTGCGCATGCTGCGGCGGATCGAGACCAAGGAGAACATCCCCGACTTCATCGCCGGCGTGAAGGAGGGCGACGAGCGCCTGATGGGCTTCGGCCACCGGGTCTACAAGAACTACGACCCGCGCGCCAAGATCATCAAGACCGCGTGCAACGACGTCTTCGAGGTCACGGGCACGAACCCGCTGCTCGACATCGCGCTCGAGCTCGAGAAGCACGCGCTCGAGGACGACTACTTCGTCACGCGCAAGCTCTACCCCAACGTCGACTTCTACTCGGGCCTGATCTACGAGGCGCTGGGCCTGCCCGTGGAGATGTTCCCCGTCATGTTCGCGATCCCGCGCACTAGCGGCTGGATCGCCCAGTGGCTGGAGATGATCCAGGACTCCGAGCAGAAGATCGCGCGCCCGCGCCAGATCTACACGGGCGAGCGCGCGCGCGACTACGTGCCGCTCGACGGTCGGAGCTAGCCCGCCGGGAAACCGGTTGCCGTCCGGCGTCCTGGACAGCGCGTAAGGGCGGTCAAGCCCGCCGGCGCGAGGCCGATGAGGGTGATGTCGTGTCGCATCGCACCCTGAGAGCCCTGCTCGTCGACGTCGCGCCGTCGCGCCAGGATCAGATCGTCGACGCGCTGACCGGTGCCGGGTGGTCGGTGCACGCCGCGCCGGTGGCCGGCACCGAGGCGCTCTCGGGGGCGCTCGCGCGCCGCGGGTGGGACGTCGTGATCTACGCCGGCGAGGGCGCCGACCCGGTGCCCGCCCGCAAGGCGATGGCGCTCGTGCGCATGGCCGATCCGCAGCTGGCGTTCGTCGCCGCGGTGCCGTCCGTGCGCGCCGGCGATCTCTCCGCGTTCGTGCAGGGGTTCGGTCCGGAGGCCATCTTCGCACCGGATCCCGCGCGCCTGCCCGAGGTGCTCGCACCAGTGCTCGCAGCGGCCCAGGAGGCGCGCTCCGACGTCGGCAGCGCCCACCGGCTGCTGCTCGCCCAGCAGGCGATCACCGACCACGTGGCTGCGGGCCTGGCGCCCGACGAGCTGTGCGCGCAGGTGCTCGCGACCCTCTGCGAGGCGCTCGGCTGGACCTACGGCGCGGTCTGGCGCCCCGACGGCGAGCCGAGCATGCTCCGCTGCACCGCGCTCTGGCACGACCCGGCGGCCGGCCCGAACGTCGCGGCGTTCGCCGACATCTCGCGCCGGCTGAAGATCGCCCCCGGCCGCGGTCTGCCCGGTCGCGCCTACGCGTTTCGGCGCCCGGCCTGGGTGGCCGACATCGGCGCCGACGGCAACATGCCGCGCCACACCCACGCGCTGCGCGCGGGGCTGACCACGGCGGTCGCGTTCCCGATCGCCCTCGCCGACGACTGCGCGGGCGTGATCGAGTTCTTCTCGGAGGGCATCGTCGAGCCAGACGCCCAGGTCGCAGCGATGTTCGCCACGGTCGGCGGCCAGCTCGCCCAGTACCTGGAGCGGCGGCGGCTGCAGGCCGACGAGAGCCGCCGCGTCGAGGCCATGCTGCGCACCGAGCGTGACCGCGCCCAGCGCTACCTCGACGTCGCGGGGACGATGATCGTCGTGCTCGACACCCGGGGCCATGTGCTGCTGATCAACCGCAAGGGCTGCTCCGTGCTCGATCGTCCCGAGGACGAGCTGCTCGACGCCGACTGGTTCCAGATCGCGGTCCCCGACCACGAGCGCGACGCGCTGCGCACAGGCTTCGACCACCTGATGCAGGGCCGCGCGCCGCTGGTCGAGCATCTCGAGAGCGCGGTCGTGACGCAGGGTGGCGAGCCGCGCACGATCGCCTGGCACCACACCGCCCTGCACGACGCCGACGGCGCCGTCACCGGGACGCTCTCCTCCGGCGAGGACGTCACCGAGCGCCGCCAGGCCGAGCGCCAGGTCACCTACCTCGCCTACCACGACCCACTTACGGGCCTGGCCAACCGCACGCTGCTGGAGGAGCACCTCAAGCTCGCGCTGGCGCGCTCGGGCCGCACCGGTGCCGGAGTCGCGCTCCTGCAGATCGACCTCGACGACTTCAAGCTGGTCAACGACTCGCTCGGCCACGCCGCGGGCGACGAGCTGATCTGCCGCCTCGCCGCCCGCCTGCAGGAGTCGACCCGCGCCACCGACCTGCTCGCGCGCCCCGGCGGCGACGGCTTCTTGGCGCTGCTGGCCGACCTGCACGAGGACGCGAGCGGCGCCGCCGAGCGCGTCGCGTCGCAGATCGTCAGCTGCCTCGCCGAGCCGTTCATGGTCGCCGGCGCCGAGTTCCAGGTGTCGGCCTCGATCGGCATCGCGCTTTGGCCGCGCGACGGCAGCGACGCCGAGGCGCTGCTCGCGCACGCCGACTGCGCGATGTACCAGGCCAAGGAGGTCGCCCGCGGGGGCTGGGCCGTCTATGTCCAGGCCGGGCGCGATCCGCTCGAGCGGCTCTCGATGGCCGCCCGCCTGCGGCGCGCGCTGGTGGCGGAGGAGTTCCAGCTGCACTACCAGCCGATCTTCGCCACCGCCGGCGGCCTGGTCGGCGTCGAGGCGCTGCTGCGCTGGCACGATCCGGAGCGGGGCGAGCTCGTGCCGCCGAGCGAGTTCATCCCGGTGGCCGAGGAGACCGGCCTGATCGAGTCGATCGGCGACTGGGTGATCGGGGCGGTGTGCGCGCAGCAGGTGGCCTGGGCCGAGCGCGGCCTGACGCCGCAGATCTCGGTCAACGTCTCGCCGCGCCAGCTGCGCCGCGTCGACTTCATCAACCGGATCTGCGAGCACCTGCGGACGACCGGCGCCGACCCGGCGCGCCTGACCGTCGAGCTGACCGAGTCGGCGATGCTCCAAGAGCATGCCGACGCCGAGCCGATCCTGCGCGAGCTGCACGATCTCGGCGTCCAGCTGGCGCTCGACGACTTCGGCGCGGGCTACTCCTCGCTCTCGCGGCTGCGTGAGATGCCGATGGAGACGCTCAAGATCGACCGCGCGTTCCTGCGCGAGGTGCCCGAGAGCCACGAGGCCTCCGCGATCGTGACCGCGATCCTGCGGCTGGCCCGCGCGCTCGGCCGCACAGCCGTGGCCGAGGGCGTGGAGACCGAGGCCCAACGCCGCTTCCTGGAGGAGCAGCAGTGCCCGCTGGTCCAGGGCTTCCTGCTCGCCCGGCCGATGCCGGCGGCCGACGTCGAGGCCCGCATGACCGCCGAGCTGGCGCGAACCTAAACGGGGTCAGACCCTCTTCAGGTTCGCCGGCACCCTAAACTGTGCCGGGCACTTTTTAGGATTCGGCACGTGGCCGAGTGGCGTGTGACGGTCCGCGATGGGCCGAGGGTGGAGAGGCTGCGCGCGGCCGCGCGCGAGGAGGCGCTCGACTTGGTCGAGCGCGAGGTGCGCGTGCTCGCGGCCGGCCCGGGGCGGCGCGCGGTCTCGCTGCGCTCGCGGGCGTTCACGCCGCGCCAGCAGGTCGCCGGGCGCGTGGAGCTGCGCGGGCCGGGCGTGCGAGCCGGCGTCGACGTCCGCGGCGACGGCGCGGCGGAGGCGTGGACGGGGCGGCTGCGCAGGGAGGTGGTCGAGCGCGAGGGACGCGAGTCGCCCTACGATGCGCTGCGCCGCGTGCTGGCTCAGAGCTGAAGCGTGGAGCCGTAGCGCCGCAGCCACGCGGCGTGCGCGCGCCAGTCGAGTGCGCGTGACTCCAGCAGCACCCAGAAGCGCGGGGAGTGGTCCATCACCTCGAGGTGGCAGACCTCGTGCTCGACGACGTAGTCGAGGATCTCCGGCGGCGCGAGCAGCAGCCGCCAGTTGAACGACATCGCGCCCTCCGAGGAGCACGACGCCCAGCGCGTGCGCTGCCCGCGGATCGTCAGCCCGCGGTAGCGCGTGCCGGCGCGCGCCGTGGCGGCGTCGAGGCGCAGCGCGATCTCGGCGCGCGCGGCGCGCCGGTAGAAGCGCTCGAGCGCCGCCCGTGGGTCGCCCTCCGGCACCAGCAGGGAGTCGCCGCGCCGGTGCGCCCGCTCGCGCCCCGGCTGGGGCTCCAGCGTCAACGCCCGGCCGAGGTAGGGCACGGTGCCGGCGGGCCGGCCGAGCTCCTCGACAGCGCGCGCCAGCACTCGCCGGCGGCGCGCGATCCACGGCGCGAGCTCCTGCACGGCGTCCGCCGCCGCCCGCTCGGGCGCCTTGCGCGGCAGGGTCACGAGCACGCTGCCGTCCTGATCGACGGTCACGCGCACGCGGCGCGCGCGCGGTGAGCGGCGGATGCGGTACTCGGCGACGGCCATGGCGGCCGCTGAATCTAGCGGCGGGTGCGGCGGGGCCGCGACGCGTGATCGGAGTCCGCCATGATGGCGGGCGATGGCCTCCTCCCGCGTGCGGTTACCCGGTGGCGTCCGCCCGCCGTACACCGTCTTCCTCAACGCGGTGCGCCAGGAGGAGGGCCGCGACTACCGCGTGGAGGGCGACCACCTCGTGTTCGAGGCCGAGCTCACCAAGGAGGGAAAGCTCGGCTTCTGGCGCTGGTTCTGGGGCGCCTGGGGCATCGGCACGTACCGCAAGGACGACAAGGTCGACGTGGCCTGGGCGCGCGACGGTCAGCCGCAGGTCGCGCACGCGCTCGACATCGAGAGCGATTAGGCCGGCACGATGTGGCGCCACGGCGCCATCAGCCGCAGCGCGCTCAAGATCGCGCGCGTCGCCGGAGAGCGGTTGAGCGTGTAGAAGTGGATCCCGGGCGCGCCGTTGGCCAGCAGGTCGGCGCATTGCAGCGTCGCGAACGCGACGCCGAGGTCGGTCACCGAGCCGGGCTGGTCGCTGCGCAGCTCGAGCTCGCGCAGCAGCCCCACGGGGATCTTGGCCCCGCACATCCCGGTGATCCGCTTGATCTGGCCGATGTCGGTGATCGGCATGATGCCCGGGACGATCGGGACGTCGATCCCGATGTCGTGCGCCCGGGCGACGAAGTCATAGTAGGCCTGGTTCTCGAAGAACAGCTGCGTGATCAGGAAGCGCGCGCCCGCGTCGACCTTCTCCTTGAGATAGCGCAGGTCGCTCTCGGCGTCGGTGGCGTGGACGTGGACCTCCGGGAACGCCGCCGCCCCGATCGAGAACGCGTACTCGTCGCGGATCAACTCGATCAGCTCGCGCGAGTAGCGCAGGCCGCCCTCGGTGGCGGCCCACTCGGTCTGCCCGCGCGGCGGGTCCCCGCGCAGCGCCAGCACGTTCACGATGCCCGCGTCGCGCATGGTGTCGAGCATCTCGCGCAGGTCGTCGGTCGTCGCGCCGACGCAGGTGAAGTGAGCCATCGCCTCCATGCCGTAGTCGCGCTTGAGGTGAGCGACGATGTCGACCGTCTTGCGCTTCTCCGTCGTGCTGCCGCCCGCTCCGTAGGTGACCGAGACGAACGTCGGCGCCAGGCGGGAGAGCTCCGCCAGCGCGCGGCCGAGGTTGCGCTCGCCCTCGTCGGTGCGGGGCGGGAAGAACTCGAAGGAGAAGGACGGCTCAGCGCCCGAGGCGATCCGCTCGTCGATCCGCATCTGCGGCCAAGTCTAGGCGGCCGTCAGCAGGCGTGCCGACTTCGCTGACCGCCTCCTCGGCGGCGCGCCAGCGCTGCGGCTCACCTTCGTTGTGCGCCGCCCGCCCCTGCGCCTCGAGGTGCTCGAGGTAGCACAGCATCTTGGTCAGCAGCCAGGCGGCCGTCGCGGGCATCAGCTTCTCGCCGTAGACGTCCGGCAGCAGCTCGAACGCCGTCGCCTCGCCGCGCGACGACAGCGCCGCCAGCACCGCGTCGAGGCGCTCCCGCACCAGCGCCCGGTTGCCTTCGATGTGGCCGCGCAGGTCGGTGAACGGCCGCCCGTGGCCCGACAGCGTGAGCCGCACGTCGAGCGGCTCGACGCGATCGAGGGCGTCGAGGAACTCGCCCACGGGATCCGGCGTCCAGCCATGGTCGAAGTACAGCGAGATGCGCCCGAGCACGTGGTCGCCGGAGAGCAGGAGGCGGTGCTCGGGCTGGTGCAGCACGACGTGCGACGGCGCGTGCCCAGGGGTCTCGAGCACCTGCCACGCGCCGAGGTCGGTCTCCGCAACGACGCCGGGCAGCAGGTCGCGCGCAGGCGCCAGGGGCCCGCTCATGCCGGTGTCAGCGCCGCGGCGGCCCTCCGCCCACTCCTGCAGCGGCGCCTCGGGGACGCCGCTCTGGCGTGCGACCTCGATCGCGCGAGCGAGCGCCGCGGCCGGCGCGTCGGACTGCGCGGCGAGGTGCTGACGGCGGGGATGGATCCACAGCTCGCAGCCTGCACGCTCCTGCACCGCGGCGGCCTGGCCGCAGTGGTCGACGTGTGCGTGGGTGCACACGAGCAGGCGCACCTGCTCCAGCCGCAACCCGACCTGCTCGAGCGCGCGCTCGAGGTGGCGCAGCGAGCCGGGCGTGTCCATCCCGCAGTCGACGAGCACGATCCCGTCGCCTGCCGCCAGCGCCCAGGCGTTGCAGTGCGGGACGCCGGGCCAAGGCAGCGGGAGCCGCAGCCGCCACACGCCTGGTATGACGCGCTCGCCCCGGCCCACCTCGGCCCGCCGTGTCGGCTTCCTGGTGCCCGCCGACGAAGTTGGTTGGGTACGCACCGCGGGAACGCTAACGTGCGCGCATGGCCGCCGACGCCAGGGAGGTCGCCACGACCATCGCCGTGCAGCTCGAGCGGGCCTGATGGGCAAGCGCGCGCGCCGCCGCGGGGCGCAGGACGCCCTCGCGGCGCCCGAGTCGGAGTACCGCAGTCCGGGTGGCGACCGGCTGGTGCTGCGCGGCGCCCTGTCGCCCGCGAGCCGGCGCGAGTACGCCGCCGCCGCGGGAGGCGCGCCACTGTCGCGCGAGGACGCGTGGCAGCGCGCGGTCGAGTTCCTGTTCGAACGCCTCGTCGTGCGCTGGGAGATCGCCGGGACGACGCCGATCACGCGCCAGAAGGAGCTGCTCGGACGCTTCCGCTTCGCCACGCAGGACGAGCGCCGGTGGATCCGCGACGTGCTGCGCGAGCACCTCGCCGAGCACTTCCCGGAGCTTGGCCCTCCCTGATGCGCCGCTCCGCACGCGCATGCGGAGCGGGCTCGTGAACGGGCCGGATCCGGCCGCGTTCGCCCGCCTGCTCTGCGGCTACTGCCTGGACGCGCAGCCGGGCCAGCAGGTCGTCGTGCGCGCGACCACGCTGGCCGCTCCGCTGCTGCTCGCCGTCCAGCGCGAGCTGCTCGAGCGCGGCGCCTGGCCGCTGCTGCGCGCCGAGCTGCCCGGTCAGGGCGAGGCATGGTGGGCGGCGGCGGGCGAGGCGCACCTGGACGGCTTCGCACCCGCCGAGCTCGCCGAGGCCGAGCAGACCGACGCCTCGCTCACGATCCAGGCGCCGGAGAACACGAGCGCGCTGGCCGGCGTCGACCCCACCCGCATCGCGCGCGCCGCGCGGGCACGGGCGCCGATCCGCGAGGCGTCGATGCGGCGCCGCTGGTGCGGCACGTTCTGGCCCACGCCGGCCGCCGCGCAGCAGGCGCGCATGGGCAGCGCGGAGTTCGCGGACTTCGTGCGCCGCGCGACGTTCCTGGACCGCGACGATCCCGCGGCCGCGTGGGGCGAGCTGCGCACGCTGCAGGAGCGGCTGATCGAGCGGCTGAGCCAGGCGAGCGAGCTGCGGATCGAGGCCGACGGCACCGACCTGCGCCTCGGCGTCGCGGGCCGCACCTGGGTCAACTCCGACGGCAGGCGCAACATGCCGTCCGGGGAGGTCTTCACCGGGCCGCTCGAGGACTCGGCCGAGGGCCGGATCCGCTTCACCGTGCCGTCGAGCCCGCGCGGCGTCGAGGTGGCCGGCATCGAGCTCGAGCTCCGCGCGGGCCGCGTCGTCGACGCCCGCGCCGAGCGCGGCCACGAGTACCTGCTCGCCACCCTGGCGACCGACGCCGGCGCGCGCCGGCTGGGCGAGATCGGCATCGGCACGAACACCGGCATCGACCGCCCCGTGGGCGCGATCCTGTTCGACGAGAAGATCGGCGGCACGGTGCATCTCGCGCTCGGCCGGTCCTATCCCGAGACGGGCGGGACGAACGAGAGCGCGGTCCACTGGGACATGATCTGCGACCTCCGCGAGGGCGGCCGCCTCACCGCCGACGGCGAGGTCGTCCAGGCGGACGGCGCCTTCGCCTGAACGGCCGGGTCGCTACGGTCCCGGTCGCTCATGCGCCGTACCAAGATCGTCGCCACCATCGGGCCCGCCTCGCGCGACCCGGAGACACTCGTCGAGATGATCGACGCCGGGATGGACGTCGCCCGCCTGAACTTCTCCCACGGCAGCGCCGACGAGCACGCCGAGACGGCGCAGCGCGTGCGTGACGCGGCCAACCGCGCGGGCCGCTCGGTCGCGATCCTGCAGGACCTGCCGGGACCCAAGCTCCGTATCGGCAAGCTCGTCGACGGCATCGCCGAGCTCAAGCCGGGCGACCACGTGACGTTCGTCTGCGGCGAGCACGACGCCGCGGGCGACGCGCGCCGGATGTACATCACCTGGGCGGGGCTGGCCGACACGGTCGCCCAGGACGAGGTGATCTACCTCGCCGACGGCGCGGTGCGGCTGCGGATCACCGCCGTGCGCCCGGCAGCGGGCGAGATCGACGCGACGGTCGAGATCGGCGGCTCGGTCGCGTCGCGCCAGGGCCTGAACATCCCGGGCGAGACCGCCGGCCTGCCCTCCGTGCCCGAGGAGGACTTCCGCCACCTCGAGGCCGGCGAGAAGATCGGCGTCGACCTCGTGGCGCTCTCGTTCGTGCGCCGCGCCGAGGACGTCGAGGCGGTCCGCAGGCACACCCGCCTGCCGCTGATCGCCAAGATCGAGAAGCCGCAGGCGGTCCAGCGCGCCGAGGAGATCGTCCGCGCCGCCGACTGCGTGATGGTCGCGCGCGGCGACCTCGGCATCGAGATGCGGATCGAGGAGGTGCCGATCGTCCAGAAGCAGATCATCTCGCTGGCCGGCGCGCTCGCCCGCCCGGTGATCACGGCGACCCAGATGCTCGACTCGATGGTGGCCTCCTCGCGCCCGACGCGCGCCGAGGTGACCGACGTCGCCAACGCGATCCTCGACGGCACCGACGCGGTCATGCTCTCCCAGGAGAGCGCGGTCGGCCACTACCCCGTCGGCGCGGTCGCGATGCTGGCGGCGATCGCCGAGCGCACGGAGCTGACGGCGCCCTACCGCGAGTGGAACGAGCGGCGCGTGCGGCGCGACCGCCGCGACCCGGCCTACACGCTCGCCTACACCGCCTGCCGCGCCGCACACGAGCTGGGCCTGGCCGCGCTGGTGTGCCCCACACTGTCGGGCCGCTCCGCGCGGCTGATCTCCGCGCACCGCCCGGCGGTGCCGATCTACGCGCTCTCCCCCGGTCGCGAGACCGTCCGCCGGTGCGGGCTGATGTGGGGCGTCAGGGCCGCCTCCATGCCGCGGCTGGAGATCACCGAGGAGCTGATCCGGGCCAGCGCCGAGCGCGTGGTCGAGCTCGGGTGGGTCAAGCCCGGCGAGCGCGTCGGCATCACGGCCGGCCTGCCGTCGGGCAAGCCGGGCACCACCAGCCTGCTGCAGATCCAGACGGTGTGACGGGTCGGCTCACGGCTGCGCGGTGCGCCGCTCGCGCCGCAGCACGACCAGGCCCCCGAGCGCCATCGTCACCAGCCCGACGATCGCCGCGATCGCCTCGGGCGAGCCGAGGTCGTCGAGCGAGCCGCCGAGCGCGGTGTAGGCGAACGCCCGCGGAGCGGCGCCCAGCGCGGTCGCGCCCGCGAACACCGGCAGCCGGATCGCCGTGAGCCCGGCGCCGTAGTTGACGAGGTTGTACGGCACGCCGGGCACGATGCGGGCGTAGAGGACCGAGGAGAAGCCGCG
>JBPCNM010000134.1:0-4830 GCA_051001255.1 Solirubrobacteraceae bacterium | reverse complement strand
TCGGCGTCGAGGTGTCCGAGCCGTCCGCCGCCGGGCACGCGGTGGCGGCCTCGACGGTCGAGACGATGCTCGCGCGGCTGTTCGCCATCGCGCGCTGACGCGTAGCTCCTCGCACGCAGAGCGGAAGCCGGCTGTTCCCATGCGCCGGCCGGTATCACGCAGGAAGCGGCTAGCCGCGCTCGTACAGTGCGACGAGCTCGGTGCCGCGCGCGGTTCGCCGCACCCAGACCTTGCGACCCCTCGCGAGCTCTCGTGATCAAACCGGCCGCCTCCAAGACGGCAGCTCGCACCGCGCTCAGCGGCAGGCGTTGAACGGCATCCAGGGCGGCGCCCACGGTCGTGCGGGCGGGCGGGCGGATCGCATGGCCGCCGTTGGTTCCTGGTACACAATGATCGTGGGTCGCGCGCTCGTCATCGTCGACTTCCAGAACGACTTCACCCCCGGCGGCGCGCTCGGCGTGCCCGACGGCGACGCGATCGCCGCGCCGGTCGACGCGCTCGCTCGCTCGGGCGGGTTCGACCTGGTGGTCGCCACGCGCGACTGGCACCCGCCCGACCACGGCTCGTTCGCCGCCCAGGGCGGGCCGTGGCCCGAGCACTGCGTGCAGGGCACACCGGGGGCCGATCTGCACCCCGCGCTGGACCGCTCGCTGGTCGACGTCGTGGTCGACAAGGGCCAGGACCCCGTGACCGAGGGCTACTCGGGCTTCGAGGCCACCGGGCTGGAGGCGCTGCTGCGCGAGCGCGGCGTCGACCACGTCACGGTCGTCGGGCTCGCGACGGACTACTGCGTCAAGAACACCGCACTCGACGCGCTGCGCCATGTCTTCTATTTCGGGGTCGACTCGACCGCGACGCGGGCGGTCGAGGTCGCGCCCGGCGACGGCGCGCGCGCCCTGGAGACGGTGCGCGCCGCGGGCGCCGGCGTCGCCTGACCGGCGTCAAGGGCCTCGCCACGACGTCGGCAGGGCGCGAGCACTTCGCCGGATCGGCCCTCAGTCGTCGCGCGGCGGCGGGGCGAAGACGATCCGGCGCAGCTCGTCGACGGTGCGGCCGCCGAGCCGCATCGACGTGACAAAGCCCTCCGCGCCGAGCGCGCCGGCGTCGAGCGCGGTGCGCAGCTCGGCCACGGCGGCGCGGTCCTCGTCGGCGACCGAGTCCTTGCCCGCCTCCAGGAAGATCAGGTGGCGTGGGCGGCGGTGCGGGGCGGCCAGGCGCACGTAGTGCTCGCGCTCGGCGGGATCGAGGCCCTCGAGCGCGACGACGACGGCCTGCCCGGCGGCCAGGCGCTTGGTGGCCGCCGTGTCGAGCAGCACTTGGCCCTTGGCGTCGAGCTCCTGTGCCGAGACGCGCCCCTCGAGCAGGCCACGCACCTTGCGCCGGGACAGCAGCGCGCCCTGGTCGGCGAGCACGCGCGCGCAGAAGCGGTCGCGCGCGGCACGATCGGCGCAGACGACCAGCAGCAGGCTGCCGGGCGCGTAGCGCATCCGATCGGCCGGGGCGAGGACGCGGCCGCGGACGCTCACGTCCGCCGGCCGCGGCGGACGCTCGGGCTCACCCGGCCGGCGCGGGCGCTCGGACGACCAGCCGCCGCGCTCGTCGTCGGAGAACTTCACGCTGCGCGGAGAGGACGGAGGCATGCCTTCACCATGGCAGACCGGCCGCGCCTTTCCCGCTACACGACCTTCTCCAGCCGGTCGTTGGGCCGGAGCTCGCGCCCGACCTTGGCGCACGGCCTGCCGTCGACGATCACGACGTCGGCGGTGAAGTCGTTGGCGCCGCGGATCAGCGATGAGCCGACGCCGTAGGCGTCGACGGGCACGCCGGCGGCCTCGAACGCGCGGATCCGCTCCGCGGAGAAGCCGCCCGACACGACGATCTTGACGTCGCCGAAGCCGTGGGCGTCGAGCTCGGAGCGCACGAGCCGCACCAACTCGGGCGCGACGCCGGTCGGCGCGGCTTCACCGTGCAGGCGCGTCAGCGAGCGGTCGGCGAGCCTGTCGGACGTGTCGAGCCGGACCCCCCACAGCGCGGGCCCGAGCGCCGCGGCCACCGCGAGCGTCGTGCGCACGGAGTCGTTCTCGAAGTCCACGAGCACCGTGACGTTCATCTCGCGCGCGTAGCGCTCGGCGAACGCCGCCGCCGCGGCCACCGTGTCGCCGCCGTACGCGGCGATCAGCCCGTGCGGGACGGTGCCGACCCCGCGCCCGCCCCACCACGAGGCCTGCGCGTCGGTCGAGACGCCGATCGCGCCGGCGACGTGCGCCGCCCAGCCGTCGCCGGTCTGCACGAGCCAGTGGTCGTGACGCGCCGGGAAGAACAGGATCGGCTTGCCGCGCGCCGCTTCGACCACCTCGGCGACGTTGCGCATGATCAGCGTGCGCCGCGCCAGGCAGCCGAGGTAGACCGTCTCGAGGTGCGCGAACAGCGCGTACGGCCCATCGATCGTCAGCACCGTCTCCCACGGGGCGACCGCGTCGCCCTCGCGCAGCGCCCGCACGTCGAGCTGCTCCCAGCCGTGCTCCCAATCGCCCTGGGGCAGCCGCCGGCCCGCGCACTGCCGGAGCACCGCCACCGCCTCGTCGATCCCGCCGAGGATCGACTCCTTGCGCTGGAAGACCTGCATCGTCACGCGCGGGTCGGGTCCGCCCTCGGCCTCGAGCAGCTCCTTCGTGTAGTTGAAGTAGGCGTCGGAGTAGTAGCCGTCGCGGATGCGCTCCACCGGCAGGCGGAACGTCCCGGCCGCCATCCGCTCAGGGCGCGGCGTCACAGCCATTCGCGCCGCCTCCGCCAGAAGTAGATGCCCGCGAGCAGCGTCGGGAGCACGAGCCCGACCGCCTCGTAGAACAGGAACGCCTCGAACGTGTCGACGTGGTCGGTGAGCCATTTGAAGTTCTGGCCGAAGAAGCTCGTGACCAGCGTCCAGATCAGGAAGAACGTGGCCATGACCGTCAGGCGCGTGGCGAGCCGGTTGAGCCGGTTGGCGTTCGCGTTGAAGTAGGTCGAGGTCAGCGCGCCGAGGTCGTCGGTCTGGCGGTAGAGCTCGCCCGTGACCTGGGCGAGGTGGTCCCCGATGTCGCGCAGGTACTCCCGCGATCCGTGCGTGAGACCGGGGAGCGCCAGGATCGCATCGCTGGCGGCGCCGAACTGGTCGCGCTGGGGGACGAGCCGGCGCTGGACCGCCTGGACCTCCTGCTTGAGCCGATAGATCGCGCCGAGCTGGCGCCGGTCGGTGTCTTCGAGCACCTCCTCCTCCAGCGCGTCGATGCGCGCCTCGAGGTGGTCGACCACCGGGTACAGGGCGTCCGTCAGGCCGTCGAGCACGCGGTAGACGATGTAGTCCTCCGCCTGGGTTCCCTCGGGGACGAGCGTCTCGTGGAGCCGGTCGAGCTCCACGCACTGGTCGCGGCGGGCGGAGAAAAGGAAGTCGCCGGAGATGTGCAGGTGCACCTCGACGAGCTCGACGGCGACGCCGTCCGCCGCCACGCGCGCGCTCCAGTACACCAGCAGCACGGCATCCGGGTAGCGGTCGAGCTTCGCGCGCTGGCCGAACTCGCGCGTGTCCTCGAGCGCGAGCGCGTGCAGTCCGAGCAGCGCGCCCGCCGCGTCGAGCGCCTGCGCCGGCGGGTCCTTCAGGTCGAGCCAGAAGAACTCGTCACGCGTGCGCAGGGCCTCGATGCGGCCGCGGTCGACCTCGGTCAGGACCTCCATCCGGCCCCGACCCTACCCGGGCCGGCGGGCTGAGCCTGAATCAGGCGTGGACGCAGAGCTCGCGCGCCTGCGCCGGCTCCAGCGCCCGCACGACCCGCTCGCGGCCGCGCGCGAGGCGCGACATGACGGTGCCGACCGGCACGTCGAGCGCGCTGGCGGCCTCCTTGTAGGAGAGCCCGAGCACGTCGACGGCGACGACCGTCTCGCGGAACGGCGCGTCCAGCGCGTGCACGGTGGCGAGGACCTCGCGCTGCTCGGCGACGTTGTCGGGCCGCAGCCCGGCGCGCGGGTCGGCGGGCTCCTTGGCCTCGCCGAGGGCGACGCTCTGGCGCCGCGCCGCCGCGCGGCGGTCGTCGATGAAGCGGTTGCGGAGCATCATCATCAGGTAGGCCAGCTCCGAGCTGCCGGTGAGGCGGCGGGGGCGGCGCAGCAGGGTCAGATAGGTCTCCTGCACGAGGTCCTCGGCGTCGGCGCGGTCGCCGCACAGGGCGACTGCGGCGGCCAGGAGTCGGTCGAGATGGCGGAGAGCGGAGTCGGCGTCGAGCCACATGTGGGAAGAAGGACCGGGGGCGGGGAAAGCGGGCATCCGAAAGGGCGCCCAATGCGGGTGACGGAAGCATCGACGGCCGGCCTACGGGAGTGCTACGGGTCCATTACGGCGGCTGCCGCTGACAGGTCTGCGCGCGCTGGGTAAGGTCTGCCCATGGACTTCCGCGTCCTCGGCAGGATCGAGGTCGCCGGGCATTTCCCGACCCCCTCCCCACCCGGCGCGAAGGAGCGCTCGATCCTCGCGCGGCTGCTGCTCGAGCCGGGTCGCACGGTCGCCGCCGCCGCGCTGCTCGACGCCGCCTGGGAGGGCGTGCCGCACGAGCTGGTCGCGCGTTCGCTCGCGGTGCGCGTGGCCAACCTGCGCTCGTTCCTGGAGCCGCACCGCGACCGCGGCGCGCCATCCTTGCTGCTCGTCCGCAACGGACCCGGCTACCGGCTCGCGATCGCCCCCGAGCAGATCGACGCCCAGCGCTTCGAGCGCCGCGTGCGCGCGGCCGCCGGGCTGCCCGCCGAAGCGGCGCTCGAGGCGTTCGAAGGCGCGCTCGAGCTGTGGCGCGGCGCCCCGTTCGG